>JAHEEB010000836.1 GCA_024640925.1 Bacteroidota bacterium
GGTATGGTTTTAATGCCGGAAGTGAGCTCCAAATGAACGGAATTACGGCCATGGCATTTTTAAACACCGACATCTCAGCTTCAGTCTCAGCAGTTGTATGGCTGGTGCTTGACTGGACTCTAAGTAAAAATAAACGACCAACTTTTGTGGGATTAATGACTGGGTCTGTTGCGGGTTTAGCTACAATTACACCATCGGCTGGCTATGTCAATTTACATACATCTTTCGTAATAGGCATTCTTGCAGCTTTTGGATGTTACTTTGCTGTTAAGATAAAAGACAAGATGGAATGGGACGATGCGCTAGATGTATGGGGAGTGCATGGCATGGGTGGATTCCTTGGAACAATTTTATTAGGCGTTTTTGCTTCAAAAACCATTAACCCTTCCGGAGCAGATGGTTTAATCCATGGTGGCTATTCATTCTTTTTAAAGGAAATTGCAGCCATTATCTTTGCCTCCTTATATGCATTTCTATTCACCTATCTTATGCTAAAAGCTATAAACCTTGTAACAAGAGTCAGGGTTTCTCCTGAGGAAGAAGAAATGGGACTTGATGTCGTATTTCACGGCGAACAGGCTCGCGATTAATATTTTTCGGTGTATGAAATTTATTGCTTCATGCACCGGATTTTTAATTACGTAACATTGCAGATAATTTGTTTTTATCGACAATCTGAATGCTTTTACCCGATGCTTTTATTATCCCATCACTATCGAGTTCACGCATTGCCCTTGCAAGCGACGGACGGGCAACTCCAAACATTTCAGCCAATTCATTTTGTGACTTTGAGATAAAAAATTCATCCGAGTTGGTTTTCTGCATCATATTCAATAAAAAATGGGCAATTTTCCCTTTAATTGTCTGAAAAGACAGAAACTTTATTTTATTGGATAAAAATTGTGCCTGATTCGAAATACTGTTCAAATAATTCGATAAAATAATCTTATTCCCCTGCATAAGTTGAATAAATGATTCTTTTGGAATCGATAAAAGTCGAACATCATTATTAGCAATAATAGTCACCGGATACCGGTTATTCGGTCCAAAAAGAAAAGCCGGAGCTAACATTCTCGGACTTTCAATATCCTCTATTTTTATTGTCTTCCCAGTAAAGTCGATCATCTCTCCCCTTACGCTCCCCTTTATAACAATATACAGTTCCCTGCATTCATCATCACTTAAGGCAATTGGCTCATTCTTTTTAAAATCTTTTATCCTAAATGTTACTTTTTCAATGATATCAGGAATATCTATACTTCTTATTCCTTTGAACAGTATGCAGTTCTCTAGTATTTGGTACATTTTGTAGCTAATTTATTCAGAAACAACTAAATTTAATTAAAGTTTTATTGTTGTAACAAATGTTACAGTTTTTTCGGGTTGCATGATCGTATGTTTGTATCATAAAACAAGTAATTAAAAAATCATGCTACGGGAAGTTGTTAAAATAGACGAGGAACTATGTAATGGTTGCGGAGAATGTGTTCCTGCTTGCCACGAAGGTGCATTACAAGTAATAGATGGTAAAGTCAGACTGATTAGTGATTTGCTTTGCGATGGACTGGGAGCATGCCTTGGTCATTGTCCACAAGGAGCAATTACTATTGAGAAGCGTGAAGCTGAAGCCTATAACGAAACAAAAGTGATGGAAACAATGGTCGGTAAAGGGAGAAACACTGTAATTGCCCATTTGAAACACTTAAAAGATCATAACGAAACAACTTTTTTAAAGGAAGGGGTAAAATATCTGAAGGAAAATGCATCAACCCTAAATTTCGATATACAGAAGGTAATCGAAGAAGTACATAATTCAGGTGACCAGGCTCAATCTGCCCATAGCACCGGATGCCCTGGTTCCAGAGCAATGTCGTTCGAACCAAAGAATATTTCAAATGATGGAGGAGATTTAGTATCAGTGGCATCTGAATTGCGTCAATGGCCGGTTCAAATGCACCTTATCAACCCATCAGCCACTTATTTTCAAAACTCTGATTTATTATTAGCTGCCGATTGTGTTGCCTTTGCAATGGGAAATTTTCACCAGAAATTAAAAGGAAAATCCATTGCTATAGCTTGTCCAAAGCTCGATAGCGGGCAAGATTCCTATATTAATAAGCTAATCAGACTAATTGATGAATCGAAGGTTAATACGATTACGGTTATGATAATGCAGGTGCCCTGTTGTGGCGGTCTGCTACAGATGGCAAAGATTGCTGCAGAACAGGCAACCCGTAAAGTGCCAATTAAAGCGGTTGTTGTTTCGCTTGAAGGTGAAATTCTTCAGGAACAATGGGTATAAAAACAATAAAGAATAATAAAACAAAGGCGAATAGAGGACTATCGAAGGATATTCGATAGATAAAAAAAGGAACTCAATACGCTGAGATATATTTTGACTTAATGACACTATTAAACAAGAAAAATAATCACTTATAAAAACAGAAAAAAAATGGGTATGTTTTGTTTTCAATGCCAGGAGGCCGCAAAAGGCACCGGGTGTACAAAAATCGGGGTTTGTGGCAAAACCGAAGAGGTTGCAAACTTGCTGGATATATTAATCTACACTTCAAAAGGAGTTTCGATCTATGCAAACATTGGCAGGGAAAACAATATTACAGTAAAAGCTGCCGACAAATTTGTATTTGAAGCCTTATTTACATCCATTACAAATGCAAATTTCGATACTACTAAAATCAGTTCAAAGATTCATGAAGGAATAGTTGTTCGTGACAAAACCAAGGCTGAATTGATAAATGCAGGTCTGAAAATACCTGGAAATCTTCATGATTGTGCTACCTGGGTGCCAGAAAACGAAAACCTGCTAACTAAAAGTCTTGATGCAAGCGTACTTAAGACGGAAGATGAAGATATCCGTTCATTAAAGGGGCTTCTAACTTATGGGTTAAAAGGTATAGCAGCATATGCTGAACATGCATTTAATCTGG
>JAHEEB010000837.1 GCA_024640925.1 Bacteroidota bacterium
TGTGTCCATTTTTTTGCATATCGGAAAATGGTAACATCAGACATACCTATATGTTGAGTTGCGTTACACAACCAAGCAAATCCGGCAACATGCCAAAAAGTATATTTTGAGAATGTTCCGATTGGCTCACCTGTAAAAATTTTTGTGCTGGCAATATGAAAGAAGTCACCAAATGACTGAGCGCCCAGTTTTGCCAGGACAGCTATAGCTGACCCTAAAAAGACTAAAACCATCCAGGGAGCACATATTTTCGAAAAATGTGCAATCTTCTCGAAACCGAGCACTGCCAGCAATGCAATTACAACACCTACAATTACTGCCAAAAACATCCATGAGAAAGATGGAATAATATCACCTGCTCCATAATTAGGATTTTCAATACCAAACGGAATTGATATCGCCGTTACAGCAACACTAACCATAGCTCCAGCCAATAAACAAAGTACAACCGCATAAATTGTACTATAAGCCACTGTCAGATAAGGACCAATTATTTTGCGTAATTGCCAGTATATTGTTAGCCTTGATTTAACAGCAACCGGAGATGTAAGAAATGCCCAGCTTAAAACAGCTAAAATATTTCCTACAAGTAGACCAAGAAAAAAATCTACTGCCGTTACACCATGCATCACAAATAAGGGCCCAAGTACAAATTCTGTCCCTGCAATGTGTTCGCCCGAAAACATGGCTATAAAAGTTTTCCAACCGTGAAGTTTTTTCTCTGAAACAGGCTCACGGTCGAATTCATATAGGGCATCGAGCCTTTCAATAATTGTCGATTTATTGCCTGAGGGTGCAAGCTGTTGTTCTGTCTGCATAGTTTTTTATCATTTTATAAGGTTTTATCTGAAAAGTAATTCTAAGTTTATAACTTACATCGCATTAGGATTGAAAAAATTTTAATAAATATGTAAACGTTTTCATTATCTATTTGTCAAATTATTAATCATTTAAAAATTAATAAATTTGGAATTTTTGTAAACGTTTGTATTGCAATATTAATTTTCTTCTCATAGATTTGCAAATAAAATCAGTTAAAAAACTTTTGGTATGAAAAAGCACCAAACATAAAATTTGATTTTCTGCTATTCAAACCATTGATTACTTACAATAATGATAAACACCAAAGAACTGAAAAAAATTGCCATTGAGGTCAGAAAACGACTGATGAAGCTTATATATGAAGCTAAAGGTGGCCATACAGGTGGTTCCCTGTCATCGGTAGATGTGCTTGTAGCCTTATATTTCCACACATTAAAAATTAATTCGAAAAATCCGAAATGGGAAGATCGCGACAGGTTTATTCTCAGTAAAGGGCATAGTGTAGAAGGCTATTATTGTGTGTTGGAAAAAGCCGGATTCATCACAGAAGAAACTCTTAGTACTTATGGAAAATTTAAGTCTCTGCTGGCAGGTCATCCAACAATTAAAGTGCCAGGAGTTGAAATAAATTCCGGAGCTTTAGGGCATGGGCTCTCAGTAGGCGTAGGAATGGCTCTTGCGGCAAAAAGAGACAAAAGAGATACCCGTGTATTTGTACTTATGGGCGATGGCGAACAGGGCGAAGGCTCTATTATGGAAGCAGCAAATGCTAGCGGACACTATAAACTCGATAACCTCACTGCAATAATTGACAGGAACAGATTACAAATAAGTGGGAATACCGAAGATGTGATGGCTCTTGACTGTCTTGAAGGCCGCTGGAAAGCCTACGGTTGGGAGGTTAAACAAGTGAACGGAAACAACATGGAAGAACTCATTGAAACACTTGATGTTTTGCCTCTGGAAAAAGGAAAACCAACCATGATAATTGCCAATACCACTAAGGGTAAAGGCATATCATTTATTGAAAACATAGCAGCGTGGCATCACAAGGTGCCTACCGAAGAACAATATATCCAATCGATTCAGGAACTTGACAAGCAATTGGAGGAACTTAAGTAATGGAAAATACAATACCATGCCGGAAGGCATTTACAGATAAACTTATTGAACTGGCAAAGAAAAACAAGAATATTGTTGCACTCACTTCCGATGCCCGTGGATCAGTAACCCTTGATAAATACGCCGAAACTCTTCCTGAACAATTTATTGAACTGGGAATAGCCGAGCAGAATGCTGTTGGTGTAGCTGCAGGTATGGCACTTAGCGGAAAAACAGCTTTTGTTTGCGGTCCGGCTTGTTTCTATGCTGCACGAAGCTTCGAACAAGTGAAGGTCGATGTTGCCTATACAAAAACCAATGTAAAAATTATAGGAGTTAGCGGAGGGGTTAGCTATGGCGCTTTGGGAAGCACTCATCATAGTCTTCAGGATATTGCTTCTATGCGTGCCCTGCCCGACTTAACAGTTATTTTGCCCTGCGATATATACCAAACAGAAAAGATGACTGAAAGCCTCGCCTTATTTGAGGGTCCAGCCTATGTGCGAATGGGTAGGGGTGCTGTACCTAATGTTTATACCCCGGAAAATGTCCCGTTTGAAATTGGGAAAGCAAATATTCTCCTCGATGGAAACGACATTACCCTTATTGGTTGCGGCGAAACGGTATATCATGTTTACCAGGCTGCATTAAAACTAAAAGACAAGGGAATTAATGCCCGGGTTATTGATATGCATACTCTGAAACCCATTGATAAAGCTGCCATAATTGCTTCTGTAAACGAGACAAGAGCAATAATTACTGTTGAAGAACACAGTATTTACGGTGGTTTGGGGTCGGCTGTTGCTGAAATTGTTGTACAGAACAAACCCCTGCCTATGAAAATAATGGGACTTCCCGATGAAAATTCGATTCATGGAAGTTCTAAAGAAATATTCAAACATTATGGCCTCACTGCCGATAATATCTGTCAGACTGCTGTTGATCTCATTCATTCGTTACAATAATAAGATATGCCTGAAAGAAAATATATAATCAGTATTGATCAGAGCACTTCAGGCACTA
>JAHEEB010000838.1 GCA_024640925.1 Bacteroidota bacterium
ATTCGGAAATCAACCATAAACGATTACTTGATTCAACTTCAATTGAAGTTATAGAACTTGAGCGCACAAACGATTTCCCTGAAATTGCTGCTCAGGAATGGATTATAGATGGTCTTTTTGGCTCCGGACTTTCGCGCCCATTAGATGGACCTGCTAAACTGCTGGTTGAGCATATTAATCAATCGCCGAAAGCGGGTCTTATTGCTATTGATATTCCAAGTGGATTATTTGCTGATGATAATGCTCAGAATGATACAAACAGCATTATTCATGCAGACTTTACTCTTTCGTTCCAGTTTCCAAAGCTTGCATTTTTCTTTTCGGAAAATGAAAAGTATGTCGGGCAATGGACAATTCTCCCTATTGGTCTACATCCCGGATGTATAAAAAATGAGAAAACTTCTTTTTACTATGCTGAAGAAAGTGATTTTATTGACATCTTTAAGGAAAGGTCCAGGTTCTCACATAAAGGTACTTATGGTCATGCTCTTATAATTGCCGGAACATATGGAATGATGGGAGCTGCCATTCTGACAACCAGGGCTGCTGTTCACTCTGGCGCAGGGTTAGTTACTGTCCACATCCCCAGGTTTGGGTATAATATCATTCAATCCTCTGTACCAGAAGCACTCGTATCTATTGACGAATCTGATATAATATACACTTCCGTTTCCAATATAACAAAGTATTCTGCTGTTGCAATTGGACCTGGCCTTGGTCAGAAAACCAATACAATGCGTGGATTAAAATCGCTTATTGATAAAATTGAAGTACCTCTTGTACTTGATGCCGATGCTCTCAACATATTATCGGATAATAAGGAATACCTTGAAAAACTTCCTAAAAACTCAATTCTTACTCCTCATCCTCTGGAATTCGACAGGCTAACAAAAAAGCATACCCATCATAGTCAAAGATTAAAAGAACAAATAGAATTTTCACAAAAATATAAAGTGATAGTTGTTCTGAAAGGAGCCTATACAAGCATTACTGCACCCGATGGAACAACTTGGTTTAATACCACCGGAAATAGTGGAATGGCAAAAGGAGGTAGCGGAGATGTACTAACAGGCATCATTGTTTCGTTATTAGCTCAGGGATATGAGCCACTTCAAGCTGCAAAAACAGGTGTCTATATTCATGGTCTGGCTGGTGATTCAGCACTTGAAACCCAAGGTTATCATGCACTCACACCTTCTGATATCATATCCTCATTAGGAATGTCTTTTAAAAAATTCGAAAAATAAAAATGAGAAAAATTGTTCTGATTTCATGTGTATTAGCTCTCTCATGCACACCTGCTGCAAAGATAACAACAACAAATCTTCAGGATTTGGCTGCCTTTGAACCAAACAGCAATATTTACGCTTTACCACAAACACGGGTTTTAGTTACAATCTCAGCCATTCGAAAAAGCTTTACACCAGGTCCTTATTACCAGTATGCAAAACGATTTCTGGGTATCGAAAATGTTCATTCAGAACCCTTCGAAAGTTGGGAAATTGAAGATGTAAAATTGAACACTTTTAGCGAACCCGATCCGGATTGCTTTTTCTCCGTAAAGCAGGAAGGTTGCGATTTGATAGAACAAAGATTATTGAAAATGACCAAAGATGGGTTAGTGGTGGCTCCTTCGTCACAAGTTAGCTACCAGCTGGTCGATAACGAATCAATCCGGCCAGTGCAGGAATCACTATTTACCGATGTTACCATTAAACCCTATTTTTACGATCCTTCAAAAAAGAAACAAAAAAACCTGCTTGCTGATTCTGCCTATTCAAAAATACCTTCATTAAAAAAACAGCTTGAACCAAAAAAAATTGAAGAAAAAGCGAATGAAGCAGCCAATTTTATTCTTAAGATCAGAAAAAGAAGATTTAAACTGTTAGCTGGTCAATACGAAGTATTTCCTGAAGGAATTGCCCTCAAAACCAGCATTGAAGAACTCAACAAACTTGAAGCCGAGTATTTGTCTTTGTTTATTGGCAAAATGGACATTGATACAATAACCCGAAACGCAGCCATATTGCCCGCAAGCGGAGAAAAGCTACAGCGTTTTACAGCATTTGGATTTTCTGGTAAATCGGGGTTTTATGCCTCTACTGAAGAACAAGGAAATCAAATTGTTGTTGAGATAGAAGATTTAAATTCGAATGAAATCCTGAATCAGATGGGGGTCAATTCATCAACAAAGACGTACCCGAATATGTTGATTTACCGGATACCCGACAAAGCTTTGGTGAAAATTGTTTATGGAAGTTATATCATCCTTGAATCGGAAATCTCTGTTTACCAGTTTGGAGCTTTAGTGCCAATGCAAATCCCAGCCAGAAAGAGATCATTCTGAAGGTATAGTAGATGTATAGCTTGCTGACCATGTAGCCCAAGGTTGGTTCAGATAAAAGTTACCTCCGATATATTTTATAATCATATCAAATGGTTTTGCCTGAATATACCCTTGCTCCAGGTGAATAATCTGTATTTGTTCATTTAGAAAAACAACTGAGGGGTAGCTTAATTTGCCACTAAGAAGAGCCGAAGCTAATTCATGATATCCTCTGGTTCCCTGCTCAATATATTTGTAAGTCTTATCTCCAATTGTTATATCTTCCTTTTGTTCAGCATTCAGTTTAACCGGGTAGTACTTTTCGTTTAAGTACTGGGCTATAACCGGATTGCTGAAAGTTTTTGAGTCCATTACTTTACACCAGCCACACCAACTTGTATAAACATCGATCATAAATTTTCGAGGTTCTTTTTTATTCAGCTCAACAGCCTCCTCGATAGAATACCATTTAACAGGGGTTTGCGCATCTATTAAACTAACAATAAACAGGCTAAAAAAAAGAGTAATAATTGTTCTCATATTAAACTTAAGTTACTGGTGAATTGAACGTAAAGTAAATAATTTTGTTGCAGGAAACAAAGTTAAAACCTGTT
>JAHEEB010000839.1 GCA_024640925.1 Bacteroidota bacterium
GTCGATTACACTCAATGCAGTGTTCACATCATCAACAATTTCGTTAATAACTTCGATGGTATCAATTTTCCCTTGGGGAAAAGAGAATAGACCATTTGGGTTATGTACAGCTAAAAACATTTTGTCATCTTTAAAGGACAACATAATATTCCTGCCAAATTTGTTTTTAAGTTCTACTATCTTTTCCATAAGGGTCGATGTCAAAACATACCTGGCTTCAACCTGGTCAGTGCCATAAACGGAAAATTCCTTTTCAAATCGTATATCTTCCAACAAGATTCGTTCTTCATTCTTAAAGCTGAAACTGGTAGTTCTGTCAAACTTATCACCAGCAGTGTTGGGTATTATAACCGTGCTCCCTGATAATTTCTTGTTAAAAGAAGCCCAGCAAAACATTCCCCTGAAGGTGTATATAGTATTATCGGCTGTTTTAGAAGTAAACAGGTTTTTATAAAAATACTGTAACATTGTAAAACCGGTATTATCCGCTATATTTTGAGCTATTTTCTTCTCCGAAATACCAATATCGGCAATGTTTATGTCTACATTTTCTATTTTACCGTTCATGCAGCCATAAACATAATGTAAAGTATCTTCATCAGCATACGAAAATATTTTACTCCCTCTAATCTCCTTAAATGCAGTTTTTGAACTGAGTCCAAAAGAAAAATTAGGGAAAAGCGTTTTTACCATAAAAGACATAGTCCTTGTTTCTATATCCTTATATTTTGACATGTTACTAATAAAGTACTTCGTGCAAAAATTAATAATAATTATCAACCCTATTATGGGAATTAAGTAATAGTAAAAATTATGGGAGTATTGATGGTAATTAGATAAAGAATCTCCAGCTTTTCTACTAATCATGGCCAATATGATTATTGTTATTATAAAAACTACTGATAATCCCCATACTAGTTTCTGAAAAATTGCAGTAATTTTTCTTTTTTTATAAATATCATTCAGGTTGTCCTTAACCTGGTTAAAAACATTTTCAACTGCTTCTTTTGATACATTTGGTAAAGTATTTTCCATAATAAAATATTTATTGTTCAATTTTCATACTCCTGCTCAAAAAATTAATTATTCACTCATTTAAAAATTTCATGATCCAGGTTCGGAATTTCCAAAAGTTTTACAGTCTTGTCTCCTCTTACTTTGGCAACAATATTTGCCGGAAATTTTTGTATCTTGTTGTTGAAATCGGTAACACCTGCATTATAAGCTCTTCTTGCGGCAGCCAGTTGTTCCTCTATTTCGGTTAATATGTATTGCAAATTCAAAAATTGTTTATCGGCTTTTATTTCGGGATATTTCTCAACAGTTACATCGAATGAAGAAATAATAGTATTCAGTTTATTTGACGTCTCTACTTTTTCTGTTGGGCTTGTTGCTTTATCAGCCTGCGACCTTAATTCCGTTACTTGGGTTAATATATCTTTTTCGTGTTGGGCATATCGCTGAAGAAGTGCAACCAGGTTAGGAACAAGGTCAAACCGTTTTTTAAGATATACATCAATACTCGAGAATGCCTGTAAAAACATATTCTTTTTTTTGATAATTTGATTGTTAATAACAATCGTTATAATGATTAGAATTATAACTCCTATTACTGAAATGATACCTATGATCTTCATAAAAATAAATTTTAATCCATTATCTTTTAAAACCTTGAACTGTCTATGTTGTTGGCATTGCCTTAAAAACAAAAGAAAGGTGAATAGGAATATAAAAACACCGAATCTGAAAAATTTGTTCCATAGTTAAGAGTTTTAAGTTGAATAATAATAGTGAATATAATCAGATTCCTCTTATTTATGAACTATCGATATGGTAATGAATAGGTAAATCGCTTTATTATGAGCCTTTATGAAGCAATTGGTGTGTTAATAATTAGTTGGAATAACCATTGGAAGTACTTAATGTACTTAAAGTGCCTAAAGTTGACCAATTGAAACCAAACTACATAGTTGGAAGTAGTTCGAAATAAAAGTGGCCTTTTGCTTTCTGCGATTGAAATTGCAGAATTGCAGATCTGTTATTCTGGCTTTTTATCTTTGTACACCTTGATTATAGCCTTTTCGGTATTTGTAAAATGTGTCGATTTTATAAGACAATCAAATATAATATCAACATATATCGGATTTTCAATTTTATTAATTTCAGAAAGGTTTTTAAATATAAGGTTTTTGTCCTCCCCTATATTGTTATAGTTTATAAACTTTGGAATTTTACTTTGAACCATAAAACGCAAAAACCTGATTTCAATATTATTCTTGTCAAGTTTAACCGCCATTTCCAGTTTCTCCCTGCTCCTTGTAATTGT
Organism: Bacteroidota bacterium; assembly: GCA_024640925.1. Lineage (GTDB taxonomy): Bacteria > Bacteroidota > Bacteroidia > Bacteroidales > UBA10428 > UBA10428. The sequence goes on from JAHEEB010000839.1 coordinate 2,327, forward strand.
ATTAAATTTATCGAAATTATCAATAGTTATGTTTGCTTTCATTGCCAGAGCAGTGCCATGGTATGCTTCAAGCAAAGCCGATGACCTTTGGAAATTTTTAACAGCATCTAAAAATACATCTGTTTTTTTGTGATCTATTCCAGCTTGAACATATAAGTCTCTTATCGCATTTATATCATCTGATGAAAAGTTCGAACTCATAATAATAAATCGAAATTTTTAGATTTGTTTTACCCTGCAATTATACGAAATTTCTTTACAGACTTATTTAAAAAATGTTAACCGGAAGAATCCAGTTTAGAAGCAGATAGTAAAAAAAATATCAAAAAATGATAATAAATTTCCTTTTAGCAAAAATTTTCCTCTCCTTTAACAAGGAGTAAGGAGATCATTCACATGGAAATATGACGAAATCCTTTTTGACAGGGCTTTCTCGGAAAACAAACAAAAAAAGAGATATATGTAATTGAATTACAACTATCTATAAATATTTTTGATTATTTGGTTTATTCAATGAAAAATCTTATTTTGCTTCATCTTGATTATAATATGATGATATTTCATCTTCATAACTTGTCAACTTAACCAGTCTAGTCGATCATAAATT
>JAHEEB010000156.1 GCA_024640925.1 Bacteroidota bacterium
TAGTTTTAGACCCACACCTACCATATATTCCGGAACATACGGTGACAAATCATGGTTATAAATATCATAGGTTCCCATAGCAGCAATCTGAGGCATACAACTTCCCACTTCTGCTTTATAAGCAATTTGGGCGAGTTCTTTCTTTTGCTCAACCTGTTTTAATATATCGCTGTTGATTTTTGACTGTTCGAGAAAGTATTCTACTGGTTCAATTTCAAACAGGTAAAACAAATTAGAAAGTGGTTCTATCAATAAGCTTGTATCAATCGATAAAGTATTCAACAGTGATTCGTTTACAATATACTGCTGGCGGATGGCTTTCTTAAGTTCCCTGTCAGCATCGGACCAATATACTTTTGCATGAAGATATTCAGCATTTGATATAATACCCTGTTCTTTTAAGTGTTGAGCATCACTAAGGTGCGATTCCATTGTCTGAAATACCTGTTCTCTCACTCTTTTAACCTGGTTGCAAAGCGTTAAGCCATAGTACCGATCAACCAGTTCACAGAATACTTCGGAATATTTTGCTTCTTCCTGTAGTTTTGCTTCTTCTACTTTTGCTTGTGCTGCCTGATTTGCACGAATAATTTTACCCCCTGTAAAAATTGGCTGAGTGAAACTTGCATTAACCACACCAAATTGTTTTTCCTGTATAACCGGGTTCCAATTCCCTTCATTTATTGTATTCAATCCTTCCAGTAATTGACCTCGTACAGCCTGTGTCGAAATATTATCGGGCAGAGTTGGCATAACAGATGCCGTGTTAGGATCGGGATTTGGAACACCCGAAAAAACACCATAATTGCCAAGTGTTTCGTATAAAGGGGTAATGGCATCTCTGACCGGAGTGAGATCAAGAGTTATGTCTTCTGACATAACCATATAATTAGCACCGATAGAAATAGTGGGAAGATAAAGGCCCCTTGTCGCCTTCATCTCCTGCTCTTTCTGAATTGTATACTCTCTGGCTTGCTGCAGAGAATAATTCTTCTCAACCATAATAGACAATGCAGATTCAAACGATATGGTATCACCCGATACAGTATCATTCTGGCAAAAAGCACTAAAGCTTATCAAAGGAGTAATGATAGTCGCAATGATAATTTTAAAACAATTTTTCCCCATAATAGATTTCTAATTTTATATTATTTTCTTATAAATTCCACGCGTACAATGACATGATTTACTTTTAAACGTTTCGACTAAAATTGTAAAATGTTCGAAAAAAAAACAAAAAAAATTATTTCACAATCATTCCATAAAATAAAATATTAAGCAGACTATCAATCCTATCTTCCGTTGACTGATTGTCTGTATCTTCGTAAAGGGCTATTTCCAACCCCTTGAGAGCAGTTACAATTGCAATAGATGCCAGTTTTACATTATTAATCCTGAATTTTTTCGATTTTACTCCATTTTGGAGTATCTCTTTTACAAGACTAATCTCTTCTGAATCATATTTTTTGCGGAGGGCATCGATAAAATCAAGATGCAGAAGGTTATCGTTTTTGAGGGCATTATAATAGTTTGTTGCTTTATTATAAGCCTTCATTCGCGTGAGTACATAAATTTTTATTTGTTCTATAGGATCCTTTGTCTTTTCGAGAGAAATCATTATTTCATTTCTAAGATCCCTTGCTTCATTCTCAACAACCTCCTGGAAAATTTCCTCCTTGCTTGTAAAATAATAATAAATTGAACTTTTACCTTTTCTAAGTTCATTAGCAATATCGTCCATTGTTGTTTTTTTGTAGCCGTAGCGTTGAAAAACATTGGCTGCAAACTGAATTATCTTTTCTTTAAAAATATCTTTATCCATAAAATCAATTTTATTCTTACGACTATTCGACTAATTGAATAAAACGTTCCAAAATTACAAAAGGTTATATATTTCGCAATTATTTATTCATATTTTTTGACGAAATGATTTTTGAAAACTTTAAGTAGTGGATTTTGAACTGACAAACAATTTTTGTCCGAAAATATTTCTTAGATAGTGCAACTTTTATATGCGAACCTTATCCTTATTCGTTATAAATTAGCAAAACAAAAATAAAACTATTTGAATATGAGAAAAACAGCAAAATTGCTAACTGTAACTGTTCTTGTTGCTGTGTTGATAGTATCGAACGGCAATGCCCAGGAAAAAAAGTTTATAAAGGGGGACAAAAATATTAGTTTGGGTGTTGGTTTTGGTTCACCATGGATAGGTGATGGTAATTCTATGACATTTCCGCCAGTTTCAGCTTCATTTGATTATGGATTGCGCGATGATCTGGGACCTGGTGTCATTGGAATTGGTGGATTGATTGGAGTTGCCGGATATCGTTATGATAACCTGCCTTATTATGCCTGGTCATATACTACGGTTATTGTCGGAGCAAGAGGAACGTATCATTATCAGTTGGTTGATAAACTCGATACATATGGTGGTTTAATGTTAGGATTTAGGGTAATTTCGTCAAAAAAATATGGTGAGTGGGCTCATGCAGAATATTACGATGATGATGACGTTAAACTGGCAGGTGCATTTTTTGTCGGCGCAAAATATTATTTCACTGAAAATTTAGCTGCTTTTGGTGAATTAGGATATGGAGTTGGAATCTTTACCATGGGCGTAACCTATAAGATAGGAGCAAAAGTAGTGAGTGAATAAAGATTCTAACTGGTATAGTATTAAAAATAGAGGCTGTCCCAAGGCAGCCTTTTTGCATATCACTTTATTTTGGTGATAGTGATTATTTAGTTTTTTGGAGTTACTGAGGTAAAAAAAGAACGACATTCTAAATTTTTACTAATTCTCTGTGTGTGTTAATAATATTACTTGCTTAACAACAAGTCTTATTTCCCGCAATTTTTCTGTAAGTATTCCAACGATCTCAGATCTCCAAACTTTTCAGCACGTTGCCAATAATAACAGGCCAATTGATTATTTCCCTGCTGATAATGGCAAAGTCCCAGGTAATAATTAGCCTCTTTATTGTTGGGGGTAAGATCAAGGCTCATCGAAAGGTCAGAAGCAGCTAAATTATAACTACCCGACTGATAATAGATCATACCACGTAATAAATACCATTCTGCTTTTGGAATATTCTGTATGAAAATCGAATTCAGCTGTTTTAAAGCACTGGTAAGGTTATTTGATTCATAATCTATCTGAGCTGAAAGAAATATGGCTGCCGTATCGTTGTTAAAATATTGGAGGTATGTGGTAATCTTCTGTTTGGCTTTAATTAATTCTTTTGCCATCAGGTAAGCTTTTGCTGATTTTATGTAACTTTCAAATGCCTCAGGTTTAAGTTTCAGTACTTTTTCAAAACTCGAAGCCGCTGCATTATATTCATTTAAATTAAGTTCGTAGTTGCCACATGAAAAATAATATTCGCTTTTCAGAGAATTAGCCGAAATGGACTGTTTTATTTCATATAAAGCTAGTGTGTAGTTTTTTTCTGCCTCGTAACAAAGGGCTTTCAACGAATGAAAGTAATCTGATGTAGGATTTTTCAACAGGGCTTCATCAAGTTCCCTATGTGCTGATTGAAAATCGTTTTTCTGAAGAAAATAATAAAAAGATGCAGTAGTCTCTCCTTCTGTAGTCTGAATAATCTCCGAAACGAAAACCTGCCATTCATTTGAAGCTTGGATATTCCGGAAGGAGGTATCTGTAAGAATTGCTTTATAGTCTTTTTCGGGAAAAAAGGAAAGGTATCTTTTTATGTAAAAAACAGAAAGTTTTGCCTGTAATTGTTCAGCGTATGATTTAGCCAGCCAGATAGCAGCATCTGGTATATTTAAATCAAATGCTTTTTTAAAATCGATAATTGAGTTATCGAATTGCTTGTTATTGAAATATGCAATTCCTCTGTAAAAAAGGATTTTACCTGAATCTGCCGGATTCTTTTTTAAAGCATCGGTAAGAAGGTTTTGTGCTGTTTCAAAATTCCCTTTCCTTATTTCTGCTGTTCCCTTGAGATACAGATCATCCATCTGGGCAAGGCAACTGGTTGATATGGCAAATAATATGACGATTATAGATTTTTTCATTCACTTCCGGCTTGAGTATTTTTTTCTCCTGAAAAAACATGTATAAAACCCTTGAGGGAATAATGCTTTTCACCCGTAAGCCTGGGTTCAAAAACATCACAAATGTAATAGTAAACCCCTGTTGGAACCAGTTTTTTTGAGGCTTGATTGTACCCATCCCATTTGATATAAGGATCCTGAGTCTCAAATATAAGTTGTCCAAACCTGTTGTATATTTTCATGTCCACGTGTTTTATAAATCCTCCCAGATTCCAGGATTTATACAAATCATTTATTCCGTCATTACCTGGACTAAACACGTTGGGCAGTGAGAACATCAGGCAGGAGTCAATGGTATAGACATTTATCGGACTCACATTGTTAAACGAATCGACAGCACTTATTCCATAAATAGCAGCTAATGATTCGAGATTATCATTGTGGGTGTATGTTGTATCTGGTGGAAGTTGTGTGGCAATTAACTGAAAATCATCATCAGCGCTGGGTTTATAATAAATCTGGTATAGAATAATATCATCATCGCCGCAAACACTTTCCGGACTAGTCCATGTTAGCTCATTGTAAGCACTATCGCATATTGAAACAGCCTTTAGAAGAGGAGCACATGGAGGCAGGGTGTCTACAGCTTCAGCAATATTAATATGTGAAATGTTTTTGACAAAATAATCAGAATTATAAATAGGTCGTTTGCCCAGACTACGTGCTCTGTAGGTATAAGGTACACCGTTTTTCAATCCTTCATCGCTGTATTCAGGTTGATAAACGGTAGCAATGGAGTCGAATTGTTGGGTTTCTTCATTTTTTCTGAAAACATCAAATTCGTAATTTAACCAGGGGGCTCTCTTATTTATCTGAAGGGTAACGGTATTATCTGAACCAACCATATTCAAATACAGGGATGAAGCAGTTTCGCTGCCTGGCAATTCAGTCCATTTTCCCAGAGCATCCTGGTAAACAAGTTTTACATCATATACATATGGAAATATCAGTGTATTGATATTTTGATCAGTAAAAGTGGTGTCTTTAAAGTCAGATGTGGGTATTGTAGAAACAAGGGTTAATCCTGTTTCTCCGGGTTTTTGCCTGTATATTTCATAGCGGAAAGGCCCGGTTCCTAATGTGTCGGCATATCTTGGAACTGCCCAGCTTACTAAAATAGAACCAGTTGTTTCATTATCGGATAAAACGCTTACCTGCAGGATAGGCGGAGTACCAGGAACAAGGGTGGTACAGACTTCTTCAGAAGCAAAACTTTCTGCCTGGTCAGCGTAATAGGCAGTTACCATATAGCAATAATCAAATCCGGGAACTAATCCATCACCAAGGTTATCGTCGGTATAATAATTGTGAAATTGACCTTGCACATTGTCTAACAATTCATAGCCCGTATAGGCTGGTACACCAAATTCGCAACTATCGTGAACAAAATTATACGAACCAATCTTACGGTAAATTTTATATCCTGCAGGAACTCCGCATCTGCTTGGACTCCATTGAAGCCTTATTGAGTCGGTACCTGGCAGTGCAACAAGATTTTCCGGGGAAGAGTGGATTACCCTGATGGAAAAACTGGTTATATCAACCAGACTAATATCATTCGAAACATCCTGCGATTTGAATACAAATGTATAAGGCTGCTGTCTGGCATCATCGCAGGTAGTAGCCCAGCTCAATATACCTTTTGAATATCCTTGTCCTGATTCGGTTACACTAAAAGTTGCTGTTTCATCTGAAATGGGTTTACCCACCATGTAAAGTTTAATGGGATCATTGTCAGCATCAGTTGCTGAAACATCTATTTTTATAGTATCACCAGACTCAACACAATAATTAACAAGAGGACCATTAACAGGAGGATTATTATCAGTCTCATACACATTTATCTGCATGTCTCTCGATATTCGTCCAATCCTCATCCCATTTCGCCATTCATCTACATGTAAAGCTATATTATAAGCACCGGTATCAATGGGTGTTATCCAGGTTAAATCACCAATAGTCTGATTGATAAAGACAGTATCGCTGGCTGGAGGAACAATGTAACCGTCAATGGCTCTTCCTCCATCTGCTGTGCACGGGGTTAATTCGTATGAAATACTGTCACCATCCGGGTCATAAGCAGCCGGGTTATGGATGAAAATATGATTTTTTGCTGCTTTATCGATTGGCGGGTTTAATAGCACAGGAGTAGAGTTGGTTCCGGTAAAAGGGCTGATAAGCATATTTGTCTGAATCGAAAAAACAGTATTTACCGAATTTGGAATGTTTTTAATCCCGTCATTACGGTTAGGATCTTCCATAAGTATTTGGTATACTCCGCTTCCCGGAAATGTGTGCTGTGTAACATACGTATTATAAAAATAATCATTAGGTAAAAGAGTCCGACTGGTAATCATAACTTCTTCAGAGGTTCCATCGCCCCAATTTACTGTTAATCGGTCACGATTTGCCTGGCTTTTAGTATAAGTATAAGTTGTTACTGTAATTTCGTAGGTATAGCCACTAATGTGCCGGTAGGTTATTTCACCTGCACGATTGTGTGTACCAAACAACCGAATTGGTAAAAGAGCGGAACAGACAATAAAAAGCACATATATTTTTATTCGATTTTGCATTACTAATAGATGTTTTTTAAAGAGATTAGTTGCTCAGTATTCTGATAATCGAATGTAAAACCATTCTCGTTTGATCCACAAGTCAAAATTAGCAGGTTTATCTGATCTCTATATGTTTCCAGAAATATTTTATTTTGAATATTTATTGATTCAGGAATTTGGGATAATTTAATACTGAAAAACATCCATACGTCAGATTCATAGTCTTTTATCCCAGTAAATTCGGGTTTGACAGGTACTCCATCTATCGAAATAATAAATCTTTTATTGAAATAACCGGATGCAAGTATTTTATCCATTTTTATCGTTGTATCACTTGTTGCAGAAGCGTTTTCATCATGATATATACCATAAATAAGATAGTTATAATCATCTTTAAAGAACCGGATAGAATAGTCAATACTCCTTTCTTCTTTATGATATTCCATATTCACTACCGATAAATGTACAGGATGAGCAGTAAGTTTCCCTACAATTAAGAATAAAAAAATTATATAAAAATATAATTTCATGCCATTAAAAATTGATGGCTAAGTTAAAAAAAAGACCCCACAATTAATTGCGGGGTCTTAACCATAATTTGGTTTTAGTAAATTTTAACTGAGATATCTCTTTGTGAGGTTATCAATTGTACTAATTTCGATAAATGATGCACCATGTGTTTCACCGTAGTTTCCCCCGATAATTACAACCCGGTCATCATTGGTTAGTCGACCTTCCTCAATCAGTTGGTTAAGGCTAACCCGGATGAATTCGTTGTGAGCTTTGCTATCGAGATAATTACAGAACAAACCAAAGGTAAGGGCCAGTTCGCGCATTACACGTCTGTCGTAACATTGAACATATACCGGTTTCCGACCGCGGAATCCTGCCAGGTTACGCATTGTTCTGCCACTGGTTGTATCGGCAATAATTACCTTAACATCTAGTTTGATAGAGGCTTCAACGGCAGATTTGGTCAAATAGGCAGAGGTTTTTGTACTGAGAACAACGATTGGTGTTTTATGAAATTCACCCCTGCTTTTTTCCACTTCTATAGCAATTGTTGACATTGTCTCAACAGCTTCTACTGGATAATCACCATAAGCTGTCTCTCCGCTAAGCATAATAGCATCGGTTTTACTATAAATAGCATTCGCAACGTCTGTCACTTCTGCACGGGTGGGGCGCGGATTTTTAATCATGCTGTGAAGCATCTGGGTAGCAATAATTACCGGTTTGCGCGCTTCTATACACTTATTGATAAGCTTTTTCTGTACGC
>JAHEEB010000157.1:0-6661 GCA_024640925.1 Bacteroidota bacterium
CATGAGTAAAGTCCCATATAATAAGTGGTGAGTGACTTTCATCAAGCAACTTAACCGAAAGTGAAATAGGTACTATTTTAAAATTTTCGAACGCATCGCGGCACCATTTAATTGCCTTTGTTTCATTTAATACACCTCTTTTCAAAACTAAAGGCGAATATTTAGTCCTTACAGGAATGCTATGTTCAAACCTGTTTTCACCTCCTTCTTTAATTGTCTCTGTTTGTATTTCAACACCAGGGCCGGATACCGACTGAAAATAATTATCGTACGATTCGCTCTGACTGTCAGAAAATGAAAACTCAACAAGAAAGTGAAAAGCTGGAAGTGGATATTCCGAAACGGCCATAATTAGTCGTTTTGAATAACAACACCTTCGTGGACCAGTTCAATGGATTCAATAGCTATTTCATTTCCATCGGCTTTCAAATCGGTCGACTGAACCTTTATTGGCCATGCGTTTTTTACTTTCCAAACGATAATTGGCTTGTGTTCTTCGTTGAGCAAACTAATTGTAATGTTGCGTCGATACTTAGAACCAGTGGAATTTCCTTCCTGGAAGAATTTTGTTTCCTTCCACCAATCAAAATATTCGTTGTCGGATTGAAACGTACCACGCTTCATGGTTATGTTGCTGTATTTATGCAGCCCTGGTTGCTTTGTTTTGTGGTATTCAGGACTAGCACCATGACGGTATTCAATAGGATCTGTTTGAACGTCCAGGCCGGTTACTTCAGTAAATCCGATTAATGTTCCACCCCATTCAACCTGGAAATGAAATTTTGGTATAGGATAATCGCCTTGAGCCATAATTTTATAATTTAATTGGTTTATAAATTGCTATTACTTATTGTATGATTAAAAATTTTCAAGATTCCTGCATTTTATGCGAGAATTTAAGAATGATGAATTCGGCCGGACGAACAACTGCCATACCAATCTCAACATTCATACGACCTTCGAGTATATCAAGGGCAGTCATTGTTTGACCCAAACCTACCTTTACAAAAAATGCCTGTTCTGGCACAGCTCCTGCTAAGGCTCCTGCACGCCATTGAAGAATAAGGAAATTTTCTATCATAGCCTTTACCTTTGTCCAGGTATTAGCATCGTTTGGTTCAAAAACAAACCTCTCAGTACCTTTCTTAATAGACTCTTCGGCGAAATTGAAAAAGCGTCTTACAGGAACGTAGCGCCATTCATTATCGTTGCCATCGAGAGTACGTGCACCCCATATCAGTGTACCTTTACCAACAAAAGAGCGAATTGCATTAATTGATTTTCCTGAAGTATCAACATTCAATCCTTCCTGTTCATCGTGTGTAACTCTTCGCGATGGTCTTAACACCTGACGAAGCGCAACATTTGCTGGTGCTTTCCAAACTCCTCTCGAATTATCGACGCTGGCATAAATACCCGCTACCAATGGACTAGGTGGCAATTCCATTTCCAGATCCTGAACAGCACTTTTAGTTAATGCATATAATATTGCATTACCAGAACCTGGAGTACCAGGATCGGGCTTAAAATCGGACATAACTTTCTTTGTGTTTTTGCCATCTACCGTATGATTAACTACTACCGCATCCTCATCATAGTAATAATTGAAAGTAGTTTTTACATTCGGATAATAGGCTGCACCATATTTTAAGTTTTCGAGAGGTAAACTTTCGTTACGGAAAGCAGCTGATACATTATAAACAGTATCAGTAGAATCGTCTGTAACATCAATAATAGCAAACCTGTCCTGTAATTTTCCACACTGGTCCAGTGCTGTTGTCATAACACTGGCAACTTTAGCAACACCCTGCGATGCTATTTCAGGAACTACAAATAAGGTAACCTCATCTTCTTTTTCAAGAGTTTCAATGCCGGTTACTAAAAGCGCATCGTCGATAACTCCAGCAGCATTTTCAGTTGAATCGATCGAAACAATGTAACATGGGCCACCACCATTGGCATAAAATGCCTGAACAGAATAGTACATATTATGAGGCGAAGCGCCAGTAATATTGCCTGTTACAATCCTTTCCAATACTTTTGTATTTGGAGCTGCCTGTCCATTTGTTGTTTCATTGATGGTAATAGTAATACTGCTTCCTTCTTTTTCTGCCTCTCCAAAATAGTTTTTGTATTCAAGAAGTGAAGTAATTCTTGTTGGTTTTAAGGTAAGATCATCTTCTCCTTTTAGTGCTTTTTGGGTATACCCGATAAAAGCAGGTATCGCAGTTTCAACAGCTGCAATCGAAGGAGGGAAAAGTGGTATTTCTTCCACATACACTCCAGGTGTTTTATAAGTTTTTGGCATAGCTAAATGTTTTTATATTGTTTATTGAGATAGATTTCTGATATAATATCTTCGATTAGTTCCGGCTCGTCTTTGTTTCGAATCGGATCGATATAGTTTACTTCGGGTGTTGGCCAAATGGTTTCGTTGCCATTATGTTTGTAACCCGAAGTGATTTTATTTAAAGGATAAGGTGTTTCAAGAAGAGTTTCACTGCCATCACTGGCAATGAACTTCCAGTGAGTATATCTGTTTCGGAACCGGATAGTATATTGCTTAAATCGAATAAGTGATTCCTTGCTGCCTTCTGATTCTATATATTCTAAAAAATCCATATTTGAATCACTTACATTAGAAAACATTTCGATTACACCAAATGAGCTGGGATATTTTAATGGATCAATCAGATAAAATTCCATATTGCTTTCAGAAGCGGATCGGGTAATTTTCAGTTTATACCTTCCCATTGGAATATGATTAAGGTTTATCCGATAAAAAACTTTTTCATCCGCTTTGGCTGGAGCAATAAAGGTATCTTGTGGCTGATCTGTATTTGGAATATTGCCCAAATCAACTGGATTATTATTTGTATCGGTCAATACAAACTTTATTGTTTCTCCCGGATTGGTGTTAACCGACTCAAAAGTAAGCACAGGAGACTGCCAGGGAGTTCTATCCTTAATGGTTAAGTAGCTTGCATCGGCTATATCAATTAACATCCAGTTACGGGCATTAAAGCGAGATGATGCATCGGTAATTTTAATTGAATCGTATTTTTTACCACTGTGAAGTACCATATCGCCCCATTGATATTTACTCTCTCCAGGAGGCACTTCGGAGTATTCTGGCATAGAGGACGAAAGATAAAGCTGAGAATTACTGATATGGCCTCTATGATTTCCGAAATGGTACAAATATTTACCATTTCCGGTTATCCGTAAGTTTGTATAATTAGAAAAATAGGCGCTTTTTATTTGAAGGAGAAAAGTTAGTTTTAGATTGTTGGGTATATAAATAAAACTCGAAAAATCATTCTCAGACAATTTAGATTTTAATGCCCTGCAATAAATGGAAAGTCCATAAGGTTTTTGCCTTGTTATTAATTGAAACTGGTTAAGTATTTTGGAACATTCTTGTGTAGGAACAAATTCCAAATCATTTAATATGGTATACTGATTTGGCCAAATACTGTTATTTGCCTCATCGATTCCCTTTAGATAATAATCATGAAGTATATCAATATCAAATAATTTCTTGTAAATCAGATTCATCTTTTTAAACTTTTGGATTATCTGAATGTACTTCTGTAATGTATTTTCCACCTTTCTTAGTCTGATCAGATTCGATTTCGACTAATCTGGCTTTGTATAAAACAAAAGGCAATTGTCTGCCACCAAGGGCTCCCCATAAATAGTTCAGTTGCTCAAAAGTGAGACTATATATATCAAGTGTTAATTGTAAATTCGATATAAAATTTTCGTCGAATGAATAGTCAACCGAGTTATTCCCAATAATTTCGCTTACCGGCTTGCCCGAAAACGAAAATGATTTGTTAGAATTAAAATACCGAATTACATAAGAAAGCACTTCAAGTGCAATGTTGTAGTTTTTATAACATGCACTCATTAATAAATATAAATTAAGGTATATAGGAGGCTCTGTAAAATTTGGATTTGTTTCGGAAACTCTTATAGGAGGCTTATTTTTGAATGTAGTCTCCTCCTGAATATTAACCATACTGATATAAACTCCTTCTTCAACCTCGGTATTATTTAACAACCCATCAACCACCATTGCAACATTGCCTAAACGCACCGGATCGTTTTGCAAGATACTGGTCGAAGACTGGTTAATTATGTAAGAGTTTAGATTTAACCTGATAAACTCTAATGTTTTGAAAATGATCATTTTGTTTTGGTTGATCTGAAAAGTTATATTTCGAGTAAGTTCGACTAATCAAATAAAAAAGGCAATCCTCATTTATGAGGATTTTTTACATTATTCTATGATATTTTCCTTTACAGCTTTTTTTATAAGTTCTGCTGTATTTCTTACCTGAAATTTTTGAATTAGATTTTTGCGATGAGATATGACAGTTGTTTCGCTTATGTGCAATTTATTGGCAATAACCTTAGATGAATCGCCATTCCCCACTAATTTTAATACTTCAATTTCGCGATAAGTAGCAGGGTCAGCCGGTTCAAGTGATCTATTGTTGTTCAATTCCTGATATATAAAGCCAATTAGTATATCTGGCATTTCAAAAATATTGCTTTTAAATGCAACTATACTTTTACCATGAATTTTTTGCCAGGAACCATTCTTATGTTTAATCCGAAATGAAAAATGTTTTATTAATTCATTCGATTGTAAATCCGTGAGTATAGGCCGTTTTCGGATATATGCAATAAACTCACTAATAAAATCTTGAATATCTGAAGAGTTAATCACACTTTTTATAAAATATACAATTCCTTTATCAAAATACTCTACCGATTCAAACCCGGTAATATTCTTAATGGACAAGTCCATGTAAACACACTTGTCGGTTTGCAAATCGAATATAAACCATGTATTATTAGTGGTTTGATAATAATAATTGAGGAGAGTTTCGAAGCTGAAAAGCTTGTAATCTTTAAGGATGACTGCAAAATCTTTCATAACAAACAGTTGGTTTGGTTGTGATATCAAGTTTTGCCCTTTTATGATCAAGGGCTGCTGAAAGATTATCTAACTGAATAAATTGCTGAATATCCAATTAAATAATTGCTTAAAATGTGTGGGTTTAACACATTTTAATGACTGTTACCAAATATAGAAATTTAATTATTACAGATCGTTTAACAGTATTTATAATCCTGCTGCTTTTTACCAATTATGTATAATATATGGTCAAACAACGATTAATGTTTATTAAATGTAAGAAAATTTATTTTAAGCCAAATTGCAGTCGACAATAGCAATACACTGATTTACTAACTCAGCGTTTTTACCCGACTAAATTAATAGTGAAGATTTGCAATGATAACGAAATTTGTCTTCTATCGATGATTTTAGTTTAACGATTACATAACTTCTTTTATACATGTAAATACTATACCAGATAACTCAATCCCTGTATTTCATATGATAACGGTTAGATTATAATAATATTCTATTTTCGCACTAATTATGTCTGACAAGTTAAACCCTTCTGCTGCTTTGAATACCATATGGACATCGATGTACATCGAGAGAGCTCAGCTAAGCTAAACCCCGAGCTGCGGGGGCGCTGCAAAAAAGTGCGGAAAACAGGAAAAAGCGTAGAAAATTTGCTTCGCTGAGCTCTCTTCGGTCGGTTCTACGCATAAAGCTTTGTGCAAGGCTTCTGCTTGTTATTTGGACATTCTACGGTTAGTTAGGGGCATTGTTTATTCAGATGTTCTATTCTCAATAAGGTATCCTAAATCTAAGACGTGGAAATCATTAAAAACTAAAGTATCAACTCTATTTAATTTGTTCCTTTTATATAATTGAAGTAAAAAATTTATTAAAACTAACTCTTCTTTATCATATCGTTTAAAATGATATTTTTTCCCATTTTTATTTACTATGATCAAATCATAACTTACCATATCATCAGCTATTATTCTATTAATTGTAGAGTCTTCAGAATTAAAACTTATTTCATCAAGTAATGAACAAAACTCTTTATACTGAACTTCAGAAATACTGCCAGTGTAAAAACCGCCTAATGTATCATGATTTATTTCAATTAGCAATTTAATGTTCTTTTGACTATTTAATTCGAGAACTAATCCAGGTTGACTCCATTCACCTGTAGAGCCTAGGGTTAATTTGTTGAAATTATTAACATTAAAATTTGTTTTATCTATATATCTACAAGAAGTTAAAACGAACAAAAATACAATTATATATCCTTTTTTCATTTTATGAAATTTTTTGCTTTTGTTTATTGAATTCAGCCCCCGAGGTACATCGAGAGAGCTCAGCGAAGCTAAACCCCGAGTTGCGGAGGGCTTTTATAAATTAAATATTTTTTCGTTTTTGCGGATGCGTGTGGACATGAATAATATTTAAAATTCTGATTTCTTTATTCGAGACCTTGTAAATGATTAAATAGTCCCATTTACAAGCTGAATGGTATTCCTCTGGCAAATCTTCCAGATAACGCTCTTTTGCATATCCTGAGAAGTCTTTAAGGCTCTTACATTTTTCTATGATCCCTTTTCTGACATGTTCGGCTATTGATGGTGAGGCATGATCCTTTAGGTAGACTATTATATCACATAAAGAAGCTTTAGCTTTTAATGAAAAAATAACTCTTTCCTTCTTCATTACCATGTTTCTGATTCTTTTTCCAATTCATCAAGG
>JAHEEB010000157.1:6671-7918 GCA_024640925.1 Bacteroidota bacterium
GGTAATATATTCTCCACGTTCGATTTGTTGCTCTGCTTCGTTTAAGTCAGCCAATAAATGACTTTTTTTAACAGGTTTTCCAATATGATAACCTAATACTTTGTTGTCCTTTTTTGCATATTCTTTTGCTAAAGAATGCACCATTCTCAAAAACCGCTCATCTGCATGGCTTATATATTGCTGGACTTCTTTACGTAAACTTGTTGCTGACATAATGGTTGTTTTTTACAAATTTAACGTTTTTAACTCACTTTTAGTTATAATTCAGTGGATGATATTTTTCTGATTTGTCCTTTAATTTGCCCAGGTTGTTTGTCAGGTGCCTTCCCTGCAAATGCAAGTTTGCAACTTGCATTTTTATCGAAAATAGAAAAGTTTTTAACTTCTCAATTTAATGTACATTTTCCATATTGGCATAATTCCTGGCAATTCTGTATAAATAATCTTCCGGTTGGACAACTATTCAGGCCCTATCTCAGAAAGATCCGAAAATGCCTTTTATTTTTTAATCAGCTTAAATGCTTTATTTGTAGTCGAATTTTTTACAACAACATAATAACAACCCATTTCAAGATTGGTTATATCTATGGTGCAGAAATTGCTAGAAAGATTAATTTGCATCAATTCTACTCCTTGTTGGTTATAAATTGTAGCTGTTTCATCCTTATATCCCTTAAGTGTAATAAAGCTGGTTGCAGGGTTTGGAAATAAGTCTGAATTATCAGCCTCACATTTATCTATTGATATTCTAATTTCCCACTTTGCATAAAGAGTAATATTGTTCTTTACAGTATCGAAATTAAAATCCCAGGTATCTGATAGTTCTTCATCTTTGAACCAGTCAACGAAGGAATAATCGGTTTTTGTAGGGTTAGCAGGCCTACTCACCAGCGAATTATAGTTAACAACTATATCGTCAATTGCCGATCCTCCTTTTGTATCAAAAACAACTATATACTGATTTATTGACCATTTTGCATAGATTGTTGTATTGCATGTCACTATATCATTCTCAAAATCCCAGACATTTGTAAGCTCTTTATCTTTATACCATCCTACAAAGGAATAGCCAGGTTTTACAGGGATTTCAGGATTAATCAGCCTGGAATTTTCAATAACAATAGTGTCAGATATAGTTGATCCTCCATTGGAATTAAAAACGATTGTATCCATATTGATCCTGGTAATATGGATAAAGTTTATTTTGGAATTTACTGCGTTGGTATCGGGAGAAACTAAAAGTTTAC
>JAHEEB010000840.1 GCA_024640925.1 Bacteroidota bacterium
GTTGAATAGAGAAGCTTTTTTACTAAGAAAATATTTAATTAATTTAAAATCAATTGAAATCGAAGATTATTATTGGTATTCATGGGTTGGAAAATAAACCAGCTAAAGAGATCCTTGAAAAGTGGTGGAAAGCAGCAATTGAAGAAGGATTAAGAAGAGAAGGTAATTTGGAAAAACTACCTTTAATAAAGATTGCTTACTGGGCCGATTTGCTCTATGAAAAACCGTTGGATGAAACAATAACAGACAAGAAAAATGCACTTTACCTCGATGACAAATATATACCTTCATCACAGTCTAAAAATCCTGAAATACCAAAATACAGGAAAAGAGCTATCGATTTTGTTAAGAAGAACCTTGACAAGGTGTTTTTAAAGAAGGATTTAACCCCCAAAAACTCATTTGTTTCAGATGCTATTTTACGAAAGTATTTTAAAGATCTGGAATCGTATTATACCGGAAATTTTGAAGATGATTTCAGTCCTGCAACCGAAGCCAGGAAAATTATTCGTGAAAGGTTGTCAAAGGAACTAAAAAAATATTCAGGCTGTGAGATTATGCTGATTGCCCATTCTATGGGAACAATTATTTCATACGATGTACTTACACAAATAGTTCCTGAAGTTCCAATCGATACATTTATTACTTTAGGTTCTCCTCTTGGTCTGCCAGTGGTTAAAAGCAATATTGCCAAAGAGAGCAATTTATGCATGGACGGAAGGTCGACTTTTCCGGTACCTCCGGGTATTATCAGAAACTGGTACAATTTTGCAGATTTGCAAGATTCTGTTGCCATTCACTATGATATTGCTGATGATTTTACTGAAAATGCCAACGGGGTTAAGGTTACTGATATTATAATTTCCAACGATTACACAAATGAAAATAAAGAAAGGAATCCGCATAATTCCTTTGGCTATTTACGTACTCCTGAAATCTCGAAAGTTATATCAGAATTTATAACGAGAATTGAAAAAACCAGAGTTCAGAAATTTATGGAGATGGTTAAGACTAAACTTTTCAGGAAAAAGGTTTAAAAATAAATATTCCACAATAACCCGTGGTTCCCGATTTATCGGGAACAGAATTACTGAATAAAGGAAAGTCTCCCTTTATTCAGCACATAAAAATCTGTCAATAAAGAACTAAATAGTCTTTTCAATTGCCTGGGTATATAAACTCAACTCACTTAGAATTGCTTTCTGATCTTCTTCCGTAAATGAATTTAAGGGAATCTTGGTGGTTTTATTCTTGTCAAGTATAAGGGCTTGAATTTCAATTCTTTTGTTGTTTACAACATCTACATTTGATATATCTGTATAACGGATTAACTTTATTCCGCTAATAGGAGCTAGTCTTATTTCCAAATGTTTATCGAGAAACCGGATAACTTCCATACTTTGCTGTTTAATACCTATAAAAACAAACAGAATTCCAAGGATGGCCGGCATAAATCTCATAGTGAGAACGCCAAGAATAATACCTATAACAAGAAGTATTCCACCACCAATGATGTTATTTCTGCTCAGTGATGGTTTAAATTTGAAAGTTTTTATTGATTCCATTCTTTGTATTTTAAGTTGAGGTTAAGATTTTATTTTCTCATTGAATTTCTTGATGTGGTATTCATCCAGTATGTTACGAGCTCCCCATATGCCAATTAGACCTATGGGCACATAAAAGAAGCAGGATATCATATAGATTTTAGTTCCAGCTTCAATTTTTCCGATTTTAATAATAATGATTCCTAAAATGTTGCACAGAAAAAATACAAGACTTATAATACCCAGGACATACATCTCCTCATTAATGAGAATGCTCAGTGTAATAAGGAAATGAATGATTAGAGAAATGATGATTTTTGTGTTCATAGTTATTTGGTCGTTAATATTTTTTTCCCCTATTCGAATATTCCAATTGAGTTTTATAAACTCATTCGTGATTTCCCTTTATTCAGGTTAAAAAAAGGCAACCAAATTACTTTAAATATTTGTATCACCAAAATAAATTGTTGCTTTCAGGTAAAATGCTTCAACCAAATCTTATTCAAATTTTTATAAAGGAGTTAAAATAATTTATTCATAAGGTCTGGCTTGTTTGATATAAATTGCTCGTCTCCCTAATCCTGTATCGATTTTAAACTCAATATCAACAGCATAATTTTTATAGGTTATTTCAGAATCAGGAAAAATATAGTGATAATAGCAGTCTTTAATCGCTTTACTATATTTTCCAAGGAGAGAAGACGAATTTCGATATCAAACCAAATATAAACGATTAGTTGGATTAACCCCGTGAAAGAAAGTCAAATAAATAGTATAAAGACAATTATTTTAGCAGAAAAATATCGATCCTTTCATTCATCTTAATGCGAATGAAATTTTCTAGTTGTATTCTATCGATGGTTCATAAGAAACTTATCCATAGCCTCAGCAGCCTTTCTTCCATCGCCCATGGCAAGAATTACAGTAGCTCCACCACGGACAATATCTCCTCCGGCATAAATACCGGCTACATTAGATTGCATTGTGGATTTATCGACTTCAATGGTGCCCCATTTGGAAACGGCAAGGTCTTTCATGCTCTGGGGTATTAGTGGATTTGGCGATACGCCTACACTTACAATTGCCAAATCGATATCCAATTCGTATTCCGAACCAGCTATAACGATAGGCCTTCTTCTACCTGAGCTGTCAGGTTCGCCAAGTTCCATTTTTTGCAATATAACCTTGTTTACACGGCCTTTTTCATTAGCCATGTATTTTATCGGATTTGTAAGGGTCATAAATTCAATGCCTTCTTCCATTGCATGTTTTATTTCCTCTTTACGGGCAGGCATTTCTTCGAGAGAACGACGATAGATAATCATAGCTCTTTTGGCTCCTAAACGTTTGGCTGTCCTGACAGAATCCATGGCAGTATTACCACC
>JAHEEB010000841.1 GCA_024640925.1 Bacteroidota bacterium
TCTTTTAAGGCAAGATCCTGTTCAGAGGCTTTGAAGCTTAAATTACCCGAAGCAAAAGTACGGGCCATATGGACTCCTTTATTTATTGTTGAATTGATGTATCTGGTGATTATCAAGGCAATAATAAATCCAAGGAGAATAGCAAAAGCAGTAAAAGTAAACATTGCCATATTTGCCCTGTTTTTTGATGTGGCTGAAGTGTTGTTCAGAAGTTTGAACAAATTATCAAATGCTTCGGTAGCTTTACCTCCTAAAGGAACTTGACGCATATCAATTTCAATCTGCCAGACAACCGATTTATTCAGATCTTCGATCGCTCCCTGGTAATCATTTAATATTTTCAGTACATTACCTGCATTAGTTTGCCCAATAGCAGCGCGAATATTTTCTATTGCCTTTTCATAAAACTTTATGTCGGTATATGCAATATAACATACGGAATAATAACATGCTTTTGTAAAATAAATATTCAGAGAACTACTTACAGAAATATTTGCCAGTTTCAGTTCCTCGCTCATTTGCTCTTCTAAGGAATTAGTACGGTCAATTATGCCAAGAAGCTGGACAACATTTGTTTCGCAGTCTTTAAAGTTTTTCTTATACTCACTTAAACTGTTTTCAATGACATCTATATGTTGAATCTCTTCTGCCAATGACACTTCCTTTTTTATGTTTTGAATACTAACAAGAGCTTCGTCAATTGTTCCATTTGCTTTGTTGGCAAAATCGGTTTTTTTAGTGTGAATAAAAGAACGGGCAAATAATCGGGCAAGATTAAATTTTGCCCTTACATCACCTAGTTCAGTGAGAATACTGTTTTGATTATTTACCTTGTTTATTCCATTCCACCCGACATAGCAAACAGATGCCGTTAACACTATTAACAAACCAAACCCCAGCCCTAATTTTACTGATGTTTTTAAATCTTTAAGTTTCATAGATCAACTTTTTAATGAATATATGAGATTCATATAAATTTAACAAAATCCTGACTAAAATGAAAATGTTTTAACGTTCAAATAAGAAAATCTCCAGGCAAGAGAACTATTCAAAAAATTAAGAAAATAGTGTTTGTTTACCTTTAAGAATCTTTGGGAAATTTTTTGTGCGATTTTTTTTAACAGATTGCAAGATGATTAATTCCCTGCTTTTTCTTAAATTAAGAATACCCATAAAACAAATATTATGAAACGATTAGATGAAAACAAAAGGAAAATCAATCTTGTTGGGAAAAACAGAAGAGGTTTGTTGATTACACTCTTTCTCTTTGTATTTTTTCAGCTTCAGACAAATAATGTTTTTAACCAGGAAGCTCCACTAGTCAATCCTTTGGAAAAAGGCTTTGTTTATAATTTCACCGACAATGGGAAATACTTTGTAAAATATGGAGCAGATCTCGAATCGTGGGTAAGGTTTTTACAATACAATCCTGGCACAAAAGACCCATCGGGTGATAAAATTGAATCTGATTTCGATTTTGTACTAAGAAGATCAATCATATCAACCGTACTAAAACTAGATCGGTTTACGGCATTCCTTGCACTTGGAACCGGAACCCAGTCGTATGCAGTCTCAATGAGTCCATATACAATATCAAAACCGACTATTTATTATTACGATTTCTGGGGAAGTTATGAAGTATTCAAAGATGCACTTAGACTGGGTTATGGATTAAACCTGTACAAAGGATTATCAAGATATTCGAGTGCCAGTGCTGCAAGAACAATTGGGGCAGATGTTCCAATGCTTTCTGCTCCTGATGTACTCACAACAGAG
Source organism: Bacteroidota bacterium (assembly GCA_024640925.1). Lineage (GTDB taxonomy): Bacteria > Bacteroidota > Bacteroidia > Bacteroidales > UBA10428 > UBA10428. The sequence continues at coordinate 1,777 of JAHEEB010000841.1, forward strand.
CAAACAGCAAGACATCTGGGTTTTTTTGCAGCAGGGAACATTAAATATATTAACTACCGGCTGATAATAGGAAAACCCTTTTTGGTTAACTCACTAACCCGACCAGCATACAGCCTTGATAAAGCAGCAGATGTACCAAATAGTCATTTTTCCACACAGGGATATTTTGCTTTTCAGTTTCTTGATAAAGAAAGTAGCTTCCTACCCTTTTATGCTGCGACTTATCTGGGTAAGAAAAAGATATTCAATATTGGGACCGGATTTTACTCACATCCAAAATCGACACAGAGCATTAATGATGCAGGTGATACAATAACCCACAATAAATTTCATTACGCAATCGATGTTTTTTTTGAATACCCGGTTTTATCAGGTGGTGTTTTTACTTTTTACAGCGCTTTTTTTAAATACAACTATGGACCGAATTATAATTTAACAGGTGGTGTAGCCAACGTATTAGCAACATCAACGTCTACCGGTTTGTCTGAGCCGAACTTTGGTTCAGGAAGAGCTGTTGCTCTGCAACTGGCTTTTTTGTTCCCAAAAGTAGTTGGAAAAACATCGAAAATTCAAATTTATTACGAAGGAAATTATATGTTTTTCGATGCTCTGAATGACGCAGCTCTGCACCATAATCTTGGCATAACATCGTATGTGCATGATCATAACTTAAAATTTACTCTTCAATACGAGTTAAGACCTTTCATGCAAAACGACAATTTCGATAGTTATAAAAGCCTTATCATATTTAAAAACCAGTTTTACTTTTAGATAAATAACACTGGGAATTTCGGAGCATACATCAGGCAGAAAATGAGAAATAAGCTGATTGAAGACATAACCGTAATAAGAAACGGGAAGTAACCATATTGATTATTTTAAAGTGGAAAGATTACGAATGTTTTATTTTTTTACATGGTGCTGAATATGCATAATTGTATTTTTTTTGAGCACTATTGTTTCCAAATGGTGTCTTAATAGATAAGTATCCTTTCAACTTAAACAGATAATTATGATATTTGAACTGTGTTACTCCAAGTAATTTTTATTAACTTAAGTAACCTTAATTTTTTATATTATTAAACAGACTTTTAATTAGCATCTTTAATGAAAAAATAAGTGATGATCATGAAGAATTTAAACCATGTATTG
>JAHEEB010000842.1 GCA_024640925.1 Bacteroidota bacterium
AAAATTTCGAATGATTACGTGATTAAGAACCCGCCAAATCACATTTTCCGAATCATCGAATCGGTATTGTCGATACTCATATTGTCCGTTTTCCTGACAATCAAAAAGCCTTCGTTACACGATTTGGGATTGTCGTTACACGATGTTAAACCATTGGTTCGCAATCTTTATATTATTGGGATTTCAATTGTTTTGCTAATGGTCGTATCGTCTTTCTTCTTTATGGATAATCTGTCTTCGACAATGAACCTGCGATTTGGTTTGGTAAGTCCGCTTTTTGAAGAAATACTTTTTCGTGGATATGTGTGGCACCGATTGAAGAAAAGTCGTGTCGGAGACGTATCGGTAATTTTCATAACAGGAATCCTTTTCGGCTTATTTCATCTGTTCGGGTACTACGAGTATTCTTACGAAACAGGTTTTACAACAGAAACCCAATTAATGTTGAATGTTGTAATACAAAAAATTCTGCTCAATATTTCCTTTGGTTTGTTACTCGGATATATCCGATATAAAACAAAAAAACTATATCCGTCGTTGTTAATCCATTCCCTTAATAACATTATTCTTGGACATTGATATGAAAAATAATTACTGGCTATAACAATATAGGATTTAAGGCACAGTTGAGCCAAAAAAAGAGGCAGTAGATCATTTAACCTACTACCTCTTTTAAAAAATCGGGCATTGAACTGGCTACGTTCCGAAGGGCAGAAAGGTACACATGGAAATTTTTGAATTAAAAACCCCAACCCCTTAGTAAGGCCTTACTAAGGGGTTGGTTAAAAAACAAACAAGAAAGGGTTAATGTTTTAAATTCGGTTACAATGGTATTGAACGAATTTTAAAAGGAACAAGGAATAAATTTAAAAGATCTGGTAGCACATTGTTCAGAGCAAACTTTGTGTTCTTTACCTACGGTGAGCTCCCTATGGTCGGTTGTGTTAATCTTTGTGAACTTTACTTCCTTCGTCAGTGAGCTCTTCCAATGTATTTTGATATACATTGGAATCGGTTGTGGTTAAGGAAAAAAGCTTAGATTAAACAAAACTTTCTTTATTTTAGTAACCGCCTTACACATTTTGGCGTGAGAGGGTGGCGATGCGAAATATTTCGTATCTTTCCCTACTCGATTATAGGCAAGCAAAAAAACTACCTACCATAACTGTTTCATATTTTTTTCAAAACAAACCGAAGGATTTAAAATTTTCTACGACTAATAAGTGTAATTTGAAAGAATGGCACAAACAGACAAAAAAATAGTCAGACGAATTAACGCTGGAAGCCAAGAGGCTTTTACGGAACTCTATCAAAAATATTCCGATTTGCTTTTTGCATATCTATTGCGTCGGTTAGACAATGACAGGGATGTCGCAATAGATATTTGGCAAGAAACCTGGCTTGTTGCTGTCGAGAAAATTTCTGATTTTAAATCTGATTGTACCGTTTTTACGTGGCTTTGCGCAATTGCCAACAATAAAATTTCGGATTATTTCAGGCTAAAAGAGAAGCACCGAAAGTTTGACACCGTAATGAAGCCTACTATTGACATCGACTATGACGAGGTTGATGTGGTTAATGAAGACGTTCAGGAAACCGTTATAAAAGTTTTAGCCGATTTAAGTGACGAGCACAGGTACTTGCTTATGGCAAGGTATTTCGAGAATAAAAGCGTTGATGAAATTTCGTTGCAAATTGGGAAATCGTATAAGGCAACCGAATCGTTATTGACCCGCTCTCGCAATGCTTTCCGAAAAAAGTTTAAACAAAATCAATAATCAAAATGAGCAATAACGAATTGAACACAGAAAAGAATATCCAAAAGTTGATTGGCTCCGGTTTAAACGCTGACAACAAGTTGGATGAGCAACAAAAAGAGATGTTTCTGGATTTGTTGCTGCACAAAATGGAACAACAAAAAGAAAAAAAGCCGTCTGTAAATGTGAGCATTATCGGACTTTCTATTTTGTGGATAGTAGCTGTTGTGTTGGCTTTTACAAAAATTCCAAATTCGTTGCACATCGTCGAACTCATAAAATTTGCTTTAAGCTTAAGCCTATTTATAATCCCTGTTTCAAGTTTTGTAATAATTTTTAAATCAAGAACAAATGAAAAAAGTATGGTATAATAAACTGCCGTGGATAGGTTTAGTTTCAGGGGTGTTAATGATAATTCTGCTCGTGATGGCAGTTGTTTTTAAACCTTCGGTAAATACAGAAAGCCCTGTAAACAGGAAAATAGTAACACAAAAACTCGATGAAATTCAAATCAAGAGCAAAGAAGCATTCAATAGCGATGAATTCATTGAGTATCTAAACAAAACACTTGATGGTTCGACTGTTAACACCAAATGGTTAATCAGCAGCGACGGACTCATTGTTTACGCCAATGGGATGATGGCGCGAAGCACTCCGCTAAATTCGAGCATTTACGATTTAATTAACGAGCAAAATCTTGGATTGTTAACTGCTGTTGAAGACAATATGAACGAAATCCAGAAAAAATGTTTGTATGCAGCAGCAGCCATCCGAAAAGAAGGAGACCACAACAACGTTTACGGACATATTGTTGTTCCGTTAAAAACAGATGCTAATGAACTTGTCGGTTTTGTTGGAGTGGCTTTTAACTTAGACGACACAACGCAATCTTCCACAATTTATGTAATCGACATTGCACTAATCATCTGCTTTTTACTGTATTGGTTGTCATTTCCGTTATGGGTGTATTTCGACTGTTGCCAAAAGAACAATAAATACATTTTTTGGACACTGTTTGTACTCATTGGCAACTTACCCGCTTACATCGCCTATTTCATAACCCGAAAACAATAACCACAATGAATGTATTTGCGTTTATAAAAGATGAAAAGAAACAGGCTTTGTTTTCTGTTATTGTTGAAATTACGGTTGTTGGATTATTGGGCA
>JAHEEB010000158.1 GCA_024640925.1 Bacteroidota bacterium
TGAAAGGATACCCATCGCTGTTTGGAATACGCTGATCTGTATTATTTATGTAATATTTGAAAGCACCATTTGATCCGGCTATTTCGGGTTTACTAACTTTATCAAAATCTTTTGCTGTATATACTTCTCCATCTGAATTTTGTAATAATTTTTCGTGGTATGAATCTGGCCTTCCGTCAACCGGAACAGGTATTGAGGTAAGAGATGGTCTTCCACTAAAGTCTTGCTCGGTTTGTGCTATAATGGTTGTACCCTCAGAAGGCAGATAAGTTTGTGTCTGTTTAACATTCTGCAGACCATCGGCATAGGTCGAAATTTCTTTTGTTTTTCCATCCTCTGTAAAAATTTTTGATTGAATTGTATTTATATCTTCATCCGGATCGGAATACCTGAACCATTCAAAATTTTCCATTTCATTTAACAGGCTGATATTACTACTTATAAATCCATCAGGCCATTGTCCATAATTTTTTAAATCGGCAAAAGAATTTTTGTAGTAAGCGCCAATTGGCCTTACTCGCCAAATGTAAATGCCAGAACCTTCAATAATCGATAAAGGATATGATTTAATGGGAGTATAAGCAGTAACAGGAACTAATACAGATAAAGCTTTATCCCATTGCGGGGTATATACATTACTCGCAAAATAACTACTGTTTTCAGACAATTCAGGAACTTTCCATAGTTGTATTTCATAATAACTATAGGGCATATTATGTTCCCATGAAAATAAAACTTCTTTTTTCCCACTTGTAACAATAACTTTTTGGTTATCGGGTCCGGCAACTGGCACAGTTCCATCGAAAGTAATATCATAACCATAATCAACTACTATAGAGGCAGATAATTCAGCAGAACTAATAAGTGCAGATGGGCCTGAAACAGAAGATATTAAAATATTTATTTTTTTAATGGAAGGCACATAATTTCCGTTCAATACTGTATCATACCCGGACAAGTCGGTAAATAAAACATTTTTATAATTATTCTCCGTTAAAAGTAAAGTAACAGGGTTCTCAAAAACACCTGCAATGGGTAAATCACTATCATCAAATGCAGAAAGGTTAAGAGAAAGTTTAACCGAATCGCCTGATTGAATCGAATTCAAATACGATGTGAGATTATTAATACCTAATGATAACTGGAAATTTGCGGAATGTATACTTTTCCTGTTTTGACTGAAATTCGGAAAAATCAAATCATCTTCTCCGTTTGAAACAATAGTTATTTCTTTTGATGCTTGTTCCTGAGTATAGCTGTTTTCCTGTGCTGATAAAGCAGAAGTGAATTCTGCTACCAATATCACGAACAAAAAAGAAAATAAGTTTTTCATAAAGTTGCTAATTGTTTATAAAAATGTATACCCTTTGTATTTTGATAAAACTTTAGAGTTGCTCTCCATAACTCTCTCACGGGCTGACCCTTTAAGTTTAGCTTTATAATTATAGTCGATGGTATTATAAATTATTGTTTGAATAGAAATCTGGTTACCCCTTATATAGTGCATTACTACTTTATAAATTCGTTTGTCATCGAGGCTGTAAAAAACCTTCAACAATTCTATACCTGTTGATTTGGATATATCAGCCGGAATCAGAAACTCTGTTACACGATAGTTTTTATTATTTTCTTCAATAACCTTGCAGTCTGTAATTTGACTCGTATTTATCAGGAGTAATTGTTGTGAGAAAATTTTATTTACATTCTCATTATCCGGCGGGTTTTTAATTCCATCATTTCGGGTAATTATTTTCTGATCATGCATAAGCATATACGAATCGCTCTGATCTGCATAAACCGAAAGAATATCCGATTCAATAACCAATAATTTCTTTGAGAAAGTTACCTTGAAATTTATTCTTCTAGAAGGTATAGCAAGTGACTTTTCAAAATCTGAAATAACTGTATAGTCGATAAAACAATTCTGATCATCCGAAAGTTTAATCGATTTCGATTCCTCAAGGTTCATTATAATATCTGAACGACAAAGTGAATCATACTGTGAAAATAATTTTTCAGTATAAGGAAGAAATAATGCCAATAATACCAGATGAACTATCGTTTTCATATTCTACTTTTTCGGAATATTATACTGGGTTTCCTGTATTGTTTTTCGGCCACGTTCAGTTTCAATTATCTTACGAACAAGTTGTCCTTCGTCGTTATACTGGAAATATGTTCCAAAGTGTTGATCATCGAATTGAGCCACCAAACGCAATGAGTTGTCATATGCAAAGCAGCTTGCCTGAGCGTCAAGTGGTTGAAACCTGATGTCGTCGATGAATAAAGAACCACCAGTGCTTGTAAGATATATATCCAGCTTAGAGTTTAGAGTAATCTGGGATAATAATTCCGGTGAAAGATCCAAATGATAAAGAATCCATCCATCTACTCTTGCTACCTCAGAAACAGACAATTCAATGCTGCTATTTCTAATTTTTGCTGATAAATTGGACATGTTTCTATCCAACACCCAAACAAAAACCCTGGCCCCGGAATGCTGCAGGTTTTGAGTAACATATATTCCATCTACCAAATTGGAGTAACCATAGTATTGACAATATTGATTTCCGGAATGAGCTTTGAATCCAGAAGCTTTAGTACCACTACTTCCCTCAAAGCTATTAAAATAAATGGATTCGTATTGGGCATTTCCAGCAACCATCGATGGAACAACAAATCCAAACCCTTTATCATATAAAACACTACTATAAATTCCTAATGCATTTATTTCTTCAAGTGGATTTCCTTGTGGAGAATATTTTGTTATTTCAGATGCTTTTACCCAGCTATTACTGTTTGTTCCTTCCGTTGTATTCATATAGAAATACTTACTGGTAAGGTTGAATAACCCTTTTTGCTGATCATTTAGTTCTGATTGATAAGCAAAACTCGACCATGTTCTCCATATGTCATTTAATTCAGATGGATAAGAAGATGTTAATCCATACCGGGAGGCTATTTTTGTATTTGCCCAACTGCTACTCCAATCTTTCTTGAAGGTTTGTACTGACAAGTTAACAACATTGTTCAAATTAAATACCAAAGGTTTATCTGGCTTTGAAATAGCAGAAATTGTAGGTCTTGCTGTTGCCTCTTCTCCATATGTATTAACCTTCACAGAAATAGCTGAAAGAATATTTTTATAATCCGGATTTTTAGATTTTTTGCCCATTTCAGAATAAAACCAGAATGCTGGAATATTTAAAGCATAATAGGCGGTATTTGATTTCACTCCGGAGCTACTTTCAATACCATTATAGCTGTCAGTAGTTCTTGTAACAATTGGATTTCCTGTTGCTTTATCGAAAGAGAGGTTTTCCTGCTCGGAATACATTCCATTTTGGTATGAACAAACTTTTTTTAGTATTACCGGATAATGGATTATTTTAGTAGCAGCATGAGTATAAATTGATTTCATATCAATTTGTATGCTTGGAAATAAGCTAAATCCAGGAAGTGGAAAAAGAGTTGAAGAGGCTGAAAAATCAAATTCCAAACTAAAATTCCAGGCATTTTCCTTCGAATGTTTCTTTTCCGCAGCTAATTCCATTTCTTTTCCGGGCACAATCATATCTTCCAAAATCTGTCCATTATTCCAGTACCAAACAGGTATCTTTTCACCAGGCTCAAAATATTCATAAGTCTGTTGTGAAATAACATAACCTCCATCAGTATCATAAACATATCCATTTGTAGAGGAATCGGGTATTTTATATTGTCCTCCATACGATGTAATTTTTTCCTGAACACCATTCATGGAATTTATAATAAACCTAAAGCCTTGGGCCATCCATAATTTGTTTACTTTATAATTTATTATGCCTAATGGTAAATACAAATAATCTGTTTCCTCCATAATTGGTGATTTATCAATGGATTCACCTTTAATTTCCGAATTTCCGTTTTCAGAAAAATAGTAATCACTTGGATAATCTTTAGTTGTATAAAACTCGTTGATAGTAAATCCTGTTCCTGTTTTTCCGGTATTTATATTCTCGACTACAACACGTGAATAGACAACACCTGCTGCAGGTAAAATGCTTTCTCCTATTGGACCTTCGGTTTGTTCCTTATCCTCACCGGTAGTTATCCGGTGCCACCATGTTTGATCTTTTTTTGGCAGATAAGTAACAAAAGGATTTTCTTCTCTTGCTGTAGAAGGCTCATTTGAAGCCACGCCACTGCTTGTCTTGCCATCATCAAGAACATAATGATAACTATTTCCATAAACCACAGCAGCACCATTTTCAATTCCTTTATCGTAAATAAGTACTTTCTTTACTCTTACTCCTCCGCCTCTTTTGGCATAAATAGTTGGAATTTTGATAAAAGACAAACAAGGATTTAGCTCATGACAAACTGTTTTAAGTTCGCTTTCCATATCAACATTCTTTTTAAAAAAAGGACTATTAACGAGTTTATATACCATTTTTAATCCAATTTCTGTTTTAACTGAGTTTGTCATATCAGTAGCATATAGATTATTGGACTGAGGAAATTCCAATTGGGTAAAATTTGCATATTGTTTCACGGCATCCTCAAAGGTTTCGGCAATCATAGGCTTATCAGATTCGTTATCTAAAACGCCATATCTGTTATAACAATAAAACTGTTCACAAGCTGTTTTTGGAATTTTCGTATATCCGCCATTGCTGGCACCAGTTTCATTTAAACTAAGAATTATATTACCTGAAGTTCCTATACTAACTTTACTTATACTTGCATAACCTGTAATGTATTCTGATTTTTCATCTTTAAGACCAGGCGCATCACCCTTCATTGCATATAAAAACCGGTAGTAAATTTTTTTGTTGTTATCTTCTTCCAGATAATACTTTTCAATGGCAGTCTTGAGTTTCAAGATTTCCTGTGAATTCTGTGGGTCGATTCCCAAATCACTTACATTTAGGGTGAATTCACCTTCTTCATTATTATAGTCCTCTAACAAACTAACCATTACCATGGCTGGTTTGTTCTGAACGCTCAAATAATCCTTCTGCTCATATTGAATATGAATTTCACCGCCAGATGGCAGACAGATTTGTTTTAAATTCCAGGCTGCAGGGTCAAAATCAGCAGATGTTTTATTTAATTCATTTCGCCAGTCATCACAATCAATTGCATCATTATTTTTTACATCTAGTTTCCCCTGGTAATCTAGTAGTATATTATATTTTCTTCTTTCTTTTGCAAAAGGAGAGACAGTACCCCAGGCTCCCAGTAAAAATGGATCATAGTTTGGATTTTGCCTGGCTGCTGTTAATAAATCATATTCTTTGAAATATTCTTTCCCTGTGTTAACCTGGCTGGAATTTTTGTAATTATATTTAAACTCATAGGGACTTATTTTAGCTTGTTTTATCCCTTCATATTCAAACCATATTTTTTTCAGCGTAAGTTTTCCCGAGTTTTGCCGAGGGGTATTGATGTTGTTGGGAACATTTTTTACTAACGAATAATCGTACTGAAAAAGAACTGTTTTTAAAGGTTTTTCAGGTCTATTCTTCGATATCAGTGTTATACTATCGAGTTTCTGTGACTTCATGTTGCCTGAAATATCCAGAGGAGAGAAAGCATTTGCGGCAGGATCTCCTTCCGGGGTTAACTCAGGAGCAGATACAGCATCGTATCTTGCACTTGTATAGAATTCTGCAGTATGGGTTTTGGTTTCAATGGTTTTCAGATAATATACTTCCTTTTCCCCGGTATATACAGTTCCCAAATCATCTTTGGAATCTGAGATACTGTTTTGACCATAAGTAAAACCATAATAAGGTGATCTGAACCTGTATAAACCATTAAGTTTTTCATAATTAAATTTGGTCCAACTTCCAAAATCATCATCTGTAGGGCCATCATCATTCAAATCGACATAATCGGCACCAGTTATCGAGGTAAGTAGAAAAACTTCTGCCGAAGGAGTTGATTTAATTTCTCCAATAACAGTATTGCAATTGTTGGTTTTCAGGGCATTATCAGTAATAATATATTTACCCGATTCTTTTATGAGTTCGAGTTCTCTGTAACCATAATATTCTCTATCTACTTTGTGAGTTTTTCTAACTATATCAACAGAAATGGTAGTTTCGTTCTGCTTAAAAACAGATTTTCCATAGGTATATGTTACTCCCGATTCATTTGTAATCTGAAAACCAACAATAGCTTCAGCCGGGACAGTGGAATAATTTCCATTGTTCTTAATATCAGAGCCTGATTTTAAAATATATTCTATATCCGATGTTTCTTCACTTACAGGTGTACTAATATCAGCAAAAATATTGTTGGAAGTGGCTGTGCGGGCACCTGGAAAATCCCCGGTTCTTTTTAATTTCATTTCCGGAATTTCGGTATTACCTTGAGTATAATCAATAACCGAACCCATATCACCATTAAATCGGAAGTTATAATCCTGATTAAATTCTCCAGCTCTTGATTCTTCCCACATCTCCAGTTCATTCTTTTGCGTTCCATAACCAACATCAAAACCAACCCCAGAATTAAACCCAAACATTAATTCGTAACCCAGGTTAGTTAAAGAAATGGAACTTTTTCCTGTTGAAGGTCTGAAATACCCCGGTTGAACAGCATAAGCATGAAATCCTCCGGTTAATCCTTCCCCGCTCACATTAAAATAATCGTATTGAGCAAATGGCATGCCCAGGAAAACATCGCGCTTATCCATGGTTCCTTCCTTCTCCATAGAATAATCCATCATTTTGTTTTCCATGTTTTCAGGGGCATCATTTTAATGAAGAAATCCGTAAGCTTGATATTTATTGTAATATTTATTGAACTGCACATTAAAATTAGCATCTAATCCCACTTCTATACCAATTGGTAGCACGGTAGGATTAATCTGAAAATTTAATAGGGTTGTATTAATAGAAAGGCCATAGTATTTTGTAAAAGCAGGGTTAAATTGAGTCCATTGATCGGTAGTGTAATATCCATAATAACTTCCTGCAGACATGACATTTCCAACTAGCTTATCACACCATTTAATAATTTTATTTTGTTTATTAGTAACGTCTAATTTGTGCTGTAAACTTTTTTGTTCGTCGGCATTCTTACTGTTCTTAACTTTGGTATATAAATTATTAGCATGCAGTTTTAAACTTGTTTTCAATAATTGAAAGATGTTAATATCTGCAGAATAAGTTCTTTCGCCAGCCTGGTCAATATTTATATTCGCTGATAAACCCATAAAATTCAATCCAAAACCAACCGTTTTGGAATAGCCTCTGTAATTGTTAAAACGAAGAGCGTTAACAGCACTCAACCCACCGATAGGAATTTTATCTTCAGGAACAGGTAAATCCTTACTCATTATTTCAAAACTTGTATGGTTCGATACACCTACAGTGTAATTTGGCCTTGATTTGTTATATTTTTCTATAATTTGCCCGTTATAATCGTCAGGTATACCCCTTGTATCACGGTTAATAGCTCCCGGGTTAAGGTTCCAGCCGAAACCTACCCATGAGGCTTCCTGCTCAGGGTTAACACCACTGTTATAGTTTAACGAAAGAGCATAGCCGGCTCCGTCGGGTCCGGGAATCTCTATTACTGGTATATTATAACTGAAATCGCCTGTTGCCAGGTTTACCATATCCGAAGCTGCTACAGGGGTGAATGTGGCAAATTCAGGAGATTTTGGCCCTGCGGTAAGCCCATATAACGATTGTGGTTGTATAGCCTCGAAGAACATTACCACTGCAAGGGCAATGCATATCATCTTATACTTCTTTCCAACCTTTAGCTTTGGGTTTCTTTTATTTCCAGAAACCAATCGTAGGAACTTTTTCGAAATCATGTTTTGAAAATGTAAAGTGACTTATACCTGTATTAAAAAATAAATCGTTGAAAACAACATCAATCTTTTCCTGATCCAACAAGCCATTTG
>JAHEEB010000843.1 GCA_024640925.1 Bacteroidota bacterium
TCAGCTTGGTTTAAGTATTGAAGATGTTGTTTGTATAAATTTTTTGTTTTATCTGTTGTCAGTTTGAATGTATTTATCCTGCTTTTAGATAGTTCAGTTTCAATTTTAGTAAGATCTGTTGCTGGCTTTGTAATAATATAAATACTGTCTGGAGGGATAGTAGTGGATTCCGTAGGTCGTAATCTATTGCCAAATCTAAGTATAATAGAATTCTTAAACTCATATAACCCCGATTCTATAATCTCTGTATCTTCATCAGGCTCTTCACGCTTTAGAACAATGACAAAATGTTCCTGTCGCTGATTTATAATTTTCTGGTTTACCGGAATCCAAATCATTCGTTTCTTACCTGGATCCTTCCCCATCGATTCTCTTATTAACTGGTGTTCAATTTCAATTGTTGAGAAATTATCTCCAGGATTGATATTGCCACCATCCAATCCGATAAGTTCAACTATAAAAACACATCTTTCCAGATTTCTTTGGACTTCGGCTTTGAATGGTTCTGTTTTAACAGGAAGTTCTGTAACCGGAAGAACTCTATATCCCAAATGTTGAAGTTCTCTTTTTAAATCATCGCGATTTAAAACCTGGTCAGCAGAACATGATGCAAGGTATACATTGTTTGAAGCACCTTGTGCTTCAGGACTCGTGAAGTGCAAAACAGATTCGTTAATATCATAAACCAGGTCAAGCATTTTGGACCAATATTTAACGCTATCATTTTGAAAATCAAAAGGTATATCTGTTTTTTTCCTGGTATTAAAGTCGTAAAACCTGTAGCCGATAAAAGATGATATTTCTATCGGAAGGGTCTTTTCATCAATTGGATCGAGACATATTTTGAAAATATTCTGATATTCAGGCAGATTTTCTTGATCGAATGAAAGAAGGCTTATAATTTCATTTATTTCCTTGTTAAATCCGTCCCCATAATTAAATTCCTTATCCAGTATAAATACGAAGATATCGGACTTTTTTGCATAATTTATATAATCGTGTTCGCTGAAATTCCGGCCTTTAATAAAAATGGAATATTCCTTTTTTACGATTCTTTTTATTGAGAAAATAAAATTTTCAAGGAATCCGATTATTCGTTCATTCACCAATCCGGGTTCATGAAGAGTAACATAGATATTTGTCTTATTCTTCATTCCGATCACGTATTTTCAAGTTTTCAATAGATTTTAGTATAATATTTGCCAGGTCGGTATTATCGTGAATAAGCTCGATAATTGTTTCCTTTTGAAATGCCCATAAATAGGTATTGTTAATGGCTGTTATTTTATGGATACCAAGTTCGTGTAATAATCCAAGATGGATAAAAGTATCTCCGGTGAATAATGGTAAATGATTTGCCCTGATATTTCCGGGATCTTCAGGCAGAATCATGAAATTGTCTGTTTGCAACTGATCAACCATTAATATGTCTGATTCAGAAAGGGGAATCTTGGTTGCAGACTTTGCCATTTCTAGTCCGACAAACTCCTCAATCTGATTAAACACCGGATATTCTTTTAGCTCAGAAAATCGGCTGTAGAATAAGTTTTGTCTATCTGGAACCGGAGATGGATATCTTTTAAGAATATCTTTAATTTTTTCAGAATCCGTTGAGTTTTTAATTTTAATATTTTTCAATACAAAAAGGGCTGTCTCATGTAATAAGGGATGTGGATGCCCCACATTAAAAATCAGTTCGTCTTCAAAGCCTGAAAGATTGTTTTCATAAATAGAAATCATTGCACATGCACGTGGATAAAGAGATAATGTATTGTAGTCATGTGTAAGTGCGTCGGAAATAATTTCTTTCATTCTCAGTTTAAACTGAGGGAAGAAATAATCCAGCTTTTTCAATCGTTCTGCGTCGGAAAGGTCTTCTGCAAGGGCAAATATCAAGGGTCTGATGTCGCTATCGATGTATTGATCGGTTAATTCGATGGCGTGGTTTATCTCTGCCCGGCTTCCTTTTGTAAAGGATTTGTGTAAGGCGGTTATGATATTGGAGTTATATAAAAGAGATAATAATCGGAAAAGATGCTCATAATTGTTAACCATTTCAGCGTTGTAAGCTTTAAGGAGAGCCTGATAATTTGATTTGTTTTTTAACGAGGTTATTATATTAAGGTTATAAGCAATCAAACCGCTTAGTCTAACAACAAGGTTCAGCAATTTATACCTGTGTTGATGAGGTGCCTGATATTTATTTTCGATTAGCGCCTGAATACAAACGGAAGTAAGATAATTATCAAGTTCTCCCATCCGCATTAACAATATGTTTATAGCCTTAGGGGTGCCAATTTTCCCCAGAAGTTTTATGATTCGTGCGATCACCAGATTGTCAGTGCCTGGCAACATTAATTCACGCTCAAGGTAATCAACAGCTTTATCTCCCGACGATGCAATTGCATCGAAAGCATAAGCATTGTATTGTCCCGGATAAATAAAATCGATTAAACTGTAGCTTAAATCCTTCACCCTCATTCGGGCAAGGTTTTTAACCGAAGCTTCCCTAACCTGAACATCAAAATCTTTTGACAAAGCAACCAAAGCACCTTCCTTTTCATTATAGTCTGTTTTCGGTATCTGATAAGCAAGCTCAATTCTCTCTTCTAGAGTACCAATATAAGCTTTCTCCTTTATTATTTCAGAGGTAATATGCCCTGACATAGGTTTTTCCAAAAGATGAATTAATTCATCCAGTTCTGTTTTAAGAATATCTTCTGAATCAGTTTTTTTATGCAGATCGGGTAAAAGGCTTTCGATTTTTTCAAAGGCTATACGAGAATAAACATATCGCCTGACAGGAACAGAGGGATGAGCGAGCAATCGCTGTAAATCTCTTTCGTATTCCAAAGGCTGGATAGTTGACGATATTTTAAGGGCTTCAATGATTTTTGCAGGATTATCTTTAACCAAAAGTTTC
>JAHEEB010000159.1:0-2623 GCA_024640925.1 Bacteroidota bacterium
CGTTTATACCGATCCTTCTACAAGTTGTTCAAATACAGTAAGCGATACGGTTAATGTACTAGGTTTACCCGATGTGTCTATTGGTGAAATTGGCCCATTTTGTGCAAACAGCAATCCGGTTAATCTTACAGGTGGAAAACCCGAAGGTGGCTATTATTCAGGTCCTGGTGTAACTGATAATAAATTTAATCCTGTTGGTTTAAGTGGCGATATATCGATTAACTATAACTATACTGAGATTTGTTCCAACACTGCCACATCTATTGTTAAAATACTGGATGTTAATAAACCCGAATTACCTGTATTATCGAAAAGCTTTAAAACATCTATGTGTAAAGGTAGCGACCAGGTATTACATTTAGATAATGTTGGAAATAATAGCGTACAATGGTTTAATGGAGATTCATTGTTGAGTTCTGAGGCAATATGTACAATTATTAATATAACAAAAGAAATTCCACTTACAATTAGGTATAAAGATACCAATACCTGTATATCAGAAGATAAAAATGTTACTATTGAGATTGATAATATAAAAGCCGATTTTTCAACACAACAAACTCCTGTAGTAGTAGGAGAGGCGTTTTTCATAGATAAGAGCATTAATGCTGTTAAATGGCAATGGGCTATAGATACATTAGCGACTTTTGATATACAAAACCCAATGTATTATTTTTATTCTGTTGGAACGGAAAATATCAAACTGGTTGTGACCAGCGAAAATAATTGTATTGATTCGGTTACCAAAACCATCACAGTTACTCCAGCAGTTATGAATATAAGTGATTTAAACAGAACAAACATTAAAATTTTTCCTAATCCTATTAAAGAAATTGTCAGTATTGACCTGACAGGTAAGGATGAAGATGTGATTATTTCAATAGTAAGCATAGCTGGTGTAAAGGTCCTTGAAAAATCAATAAAAAATGCCAATGGTATTGAAATGATAGATATAGCAAAATTGCCAGCTGGTAATTATTTACTATTTATAGAATATAAAGGATATTCCGAAACTGTTAAAATACAAAAAGACTAGTTTTTTTACATTCTGGGAGTGAAGTCAATTTTGCCCTTTAGTTGCAAAGTTGGCTTCATTTTTTTTATATGAGAACCAAATCGCATGCTGAGTCAGTCAAAAATCCCAATTTCAATAGTTATCAGATATTCAAACAATGAATATCAAGTAAAGAATTAAATAAATTATATAAATGTCTTCAATGCTAGTAGTTTATTAAACTCGAATTAAGCAATAAAAATTTCATTTCTGGTTCAGGGTTAATCCTTGCATGATTAACTGTGTATAGAAGTTTATAGAATGTGAATGTATGATTGATTTACGACCCCAGCCGGTCGAATAGCATTCGTAAACGTGAGTTTCTATAAACATTGAACCCCTCTGGGGTTATAGATGTATAGCTTTGGTGGTTTTAATCCCTTCGGGATTAAATGTTTACAGAAACCATTTTTCTAATATAGCCTGAACAGTTTCTATTTTCACAGGTTTGGTAACATATTCGTTCATTCCGGCTTGAAGAGAATTTGTTTTACTTAAATCACTTGCTGAGGCGGTCATAGCAACAATTGGCATTTGATATCCAAGTTTTCTGATCTCAATAGCTGATTCAATACCATCTTTTTCAGGCATTTCCAAATCCATAAAAACAATGTCGTAGTGGTTTGATTTCACTTTTTCTATAGTTTCAGTTCCATCCGATGCAAGATCGATTTCATATCCGAAATGATTGAAGATATTCTGAGCGACTTTCTGGTTTATTTTATTGTCTTCGGCAACAAGTATGGAAAGTTCCTTAAGAATAATTGGGCTTTCCTTTGATATGTCTATAACAGAAGGAAAGCACTCCTGAAGGTATTTTGCAAATGTTTTATGATCAAAGGGCTGAATAATATAATAGTCAATCCCTAATAATCTTGATTTTAAATAGTTATCGGGTTTGTGGTTTGAGCTGATAAGAAAAATCCTGAAACAATCGGTATATTTTTTTTCATTTAATTTAGTTGAAAGCCACATACCATCTAAGTCAAGTTCATCAATAATAACCAGAAGATGATAATTTTTAACAGTATTGTTAAGTATGGTGTCAATATCATCAATAATATTTTCATTATATTGTTGAAAATCAGGTTTTATGCCATGACGTTCGAAGAATTTCGTAAGCCTTTTCATGGCAGCCTTATTTTGAGTAATGATAAGAGTGTTAATTTCAGAAAATGATTTTAAAGAAGATGTATCGATATTTTTCTGAAGTTTTTCATTTAAGTATACTTCTATGGTAAAATGAAATGCAGAACCAGGATTATTTTTGTTGGTAGAAATATTGGAAGGACTCTCAGCCCATATTTCACCATTCATTAAGGTTACAAGTTGCTTGCATATGGTTGTTCCCAGGCCCGAACCACCATACTTTCGTGAGGTGCTCAAATCTGCCTGGGTAAAAGAATTGAAAATAGCAGAAAGTTTATCTTTTGGAATTCCTAATCCTGTATCAGAAACAATAAAGTGGAGGGTAAGGTTTCCCGAATATTCTTCTTCTTTTTCAACACCAACAATAATTTTACCCTGGTGGGTAAACTTGACGGCATTACTGATTAAATTAGAAAGAAC
>JAHEEB010000159.1:2633-7905 GCA_024640925.1 Bacteroidota bacterium
ATCAATAATCCTTTATCGTTGGCAATAGCTCTAAAGATATCAACGGATAGTTGTACTTCTTCTTTTAAGCTGAATGGAACATCTTCAACCAGCATTTTTCCTGCTTCAATCTTTGAATAATCAAGAATATCATCGATAATATTTAACAACAAATCAGCAGATCGACGAATAATACTGATATATTCCAATTGTCCTTCAGTGAGTTTTTCACGCGAAAGGGCATCGGACATACCAATTATTCCATTCATAGGGGTACGGATTTCGTGGCTCATCTTTGCCAGAAAATCTGATTTAGCCATGCTGGCAGAGGCTTCATATTTTCTTTCTTGCTCAATGGGAGTAATATCAATAAAAGCACTAAGCATATATTCTTTGCCTTCAATATTACAGGGCAATTCTTTTCGGAACAATACCAGTTCGTTTCCCTCGTGCTGATAAAAATGAAAATGATTGGAATCGTATACCGGATTCGATTTTGCAACGGGTTTACTCAGTGTGGTAAACTGACGTCTAACAAGTTCTTCTGTAATATTATCATTGGGAGAAATTAATAACAATTCCCTGGCAGATTTGTTAATCAACAATACATTCCGGCTATAATCATATACAATTAACCCGACAGGTATATTTTCAATCGATTCTTTAAATAAAGCAGAATCAAATTTTAGGGTTGTATTTTTTTTTTAAGAGTTTGAATCTGGAAAAACAAAAACAAACTTACCAAAAGGAAAATAACGAAACTTGTAATAACAATTATTGCCAGCTCAGAGAATATCTGGTTAAGAAAGATACTATAATCGATACTTATAGCAATACCAAATTTCTTGTTCAGGACTTTTATGGGAGTGTAAACCGTAATGAGTTTATTATCAGTCGAATCAGTTCTTATTTCATGAATAAACATACCGGAATGTTCTTCTTCCAGATTCTTTTCAATACCATCTAAACCTTCAAATTTCGGAGCAATTTTTCCGTCAGAATTATATAATTCCTTGTTTTCCATATTTATTAACCATTGCCAGGTAATTCCTTCGAGGTGAAATTTTTTAAGCTCTGAAAGAATATAATTGTTCAGGTTTAAAGTAACAAGAATATTGGCGTTTATATCGTCTTTTAGAAATACAGGCAAAACATATTGACATTCAGAACCTTCCATTATTACTTCTTCTTTGTTTGAAAGAGGTCTCTGGCGCTGGGCTAAATAACTATCGGTTATAAAATTCTTCTTCCTGTCGCGGAATATGTTCAGTACGTTTTTATTATTATCGTAAATATCAATGTTTTTAATAAGGTTATTGTATGATGAATAAAACAATTCGAGCTTTCTTAATCCATCAGATTTTTCTCCCTCACTGAAGATACTGGCTATCTCATCGCTGAACAGGATGTAATTAAGGTCACTTTCAAATTTCTGAACAGTTTGTTCAATCTGGTAGGAACATACTTCGGTTTGTTTGAATAACATGTTTTTCTGTTGACTGATTTGATGTTTATAAAAGCTTCGGAAAAACAGCGCATTCACAAACACCAGAACCAGAAAGGAAAGTAGGATAATTATTAAGTTTCTTCTCATCAGAGGGTTAATTACTTCAATACGAAGATAAAAACTTCAAACCATATTTGAAACGAACTGGTATAAATATTATTGAGGTTTATCTGAAATAGATTGTATAACGTCAATCTGGAAGGATATAATCGTTAGTTCGAAAAGAGAAAATTAGGAGGGTTTTTAATTATTTATATTTTTTATCCTACTTTAACAGATATTTTTTTTTTAAAATAGAATTAGATAATAAAAGCCTCTAAAAATTAACCATATGTCAGAAGAAAATAACGGCTTGGAAGAATTTGAAAAGCTCCGCCTTGAAAATAAGCTAAACAAGAAAAGACTTGAAGATAAGTATGATGCTAAATTCTATTCAGAAAACACACAATTAAACCCTTTAATAGAAAGTGAATTTCTTCACTATATTGAACAATTTGAAGATGCTTATGATTCAGCAAAGCTCATTTCTGTATATGATTATATCGGCAAACCGGAATTCAGAAAAGTAGAAACCATATCAGATGCAGAAATTGGTCAGATGTTGGAGAATATTATGGAATTATTAAATAAAAACAATATAGATCTCGATACTCTTTGTGAAGTGGAAGAAAGAGAGATTTACCGTTTTATTACGGAAGAATTATTTTTACATGAAATAGATGATATGAGAATAGATGGTATGATAACCAACTTTATCTACGAAGAGTTTCATCCAAATCATGATTATGATATCCGCAAAAATTGTACTGATTTTATTATTTCTTTCCTGGAAAAAGAATCTGATTTTTATACGACTTGGCTTACAAAAGAAGCGGAACAAAACATAAAACTCAGAAATTTCAGAAACGCATTTCGAAATTTTTCTTTGCAACATTTTGAGATATCATTCATCCAATTCAATGAAATTCAGGCAACAGTGAACTTTGTTATAGATTTTTCCGGAATTATTGATGGAAGTAATGATATTCAGAGCTATTCTGGTGAGGGAAAAATGGAATTGGTTTACCAGTATGATTATTGGTGTATTCAATCAATCTATTTACCAGGTTTATCAGTAGAACAATATAAAAATTAACAATGGGATTAAGTATTCATTACAGCGGAAGCATTATCAATGCGGAATTATTACCCGAATTAATTGAAGAAATTAAGGATATTGTAAGTATTCATAAATGGGACTATTTTATTTATGAAAGACTTTTTCCAAATAATTCTTTAAGTAAATCCGGTTTCAATAATAACATGTATGGAATAAGTTTTTCTCCGCCCAAATGTGAGCCAATTTTTATATGTTTTCTATCAAATGGACGTTTGGGCAATCCGTCTAGACTACAATTATATTCTGATTCAGATTCAATTGAAAAAAGAGAATTCCTGTTTATGCTTTCAACAAAAACACAATATGCAGGAGTTGAAATTCATCAGTTTATAATTCAACTTTTCAGTTATTTGAATACTAAATATTTTATTGATTTTAAAATGATTGACGAAAGCTGTTATTGGGAAACCAACGACGAAACAATATTAAAATTGAATTTTAAAAAATATAACGATTTAATGGACCATGTTGAGTCATCTATTAACAACTGCCCTAAAATGACAAATGAAAGCATCGAAGGTTATTTTGAAAGGCTTTTAATACAAATTCGTAATAAAAGTAATTGATAACTGCATTCAAATAATGAGTGAATGAAAATCCATTTCCTGTTAATACTGGTATTTACTTTTATTTTGCCTGTTACCAATTTGTCTGGTCAGTTTTACAATGCTGGTTCAGATCCTTCGTCAATTAAATGGAGGCAGATAAAAACGGGGCATTTCAATCTGATATATCCATCGGAAATAGATTCCCTGGCTCAAAAATATGCTAACGTACTTGAAAATGTACGTTCTGTTTCGGAATGGGGATTGAATAGTAATCCTAAAAACATAAAAATTGTATTACACAACCAGAATGTTGTGTCGAATGGATGGGTTATGTGGGCGCCCCGCCGTATGGAAATAATAACTGTTCCACCCCAGGACAATTATCCGCATAATTGGCTCGAACAACTTGGCATTCACGAATACAGGCATCTTGTTCAGGTAAGCAAATTAAACCAGGGTCTAACAAAATTCTTAACCCTTCTTACCGGCGATTTTGCCATGGGTGCCGAAGTTGGTTATATGCCATTGTGGTACATCGAAGGCGATGCGGTATTAATGGAAACGGTTATGTCTTCTACCGGACGAGGTCGTGATGCTTTGTTTGATCAAGGGTTAAGAGCAATCGAACTTCAGAATAAAAAGAGATATTCATACGACCAGGCTTATTTGGGTTCGTACCGCAGCAATATTCCCAATCATTATAACTATGGCTACCAAATGGTAACATGGGCAACCTATAAATTTGGAAATACATGTTGGGATAAAACATATTCCAATATTGCAAAAAAACCTTTTATGTTGGCTCCTTTCTATTACGGACTAAAGAAAAAGACTGGGCTTTCGAAAACAGGTTTGTACCATCAGGCATTCGATTCGATAGGTGCCATTTGGAGAAAGAACATGTCGGGTGAGGAATTTACCAGTGCCGATACAATTCCTGTTTCATACAAATCGGATTATGTGAGCTATCGTTTTCCTTACCAGTTGCCCGACAAAAGAATAGTAGCTCTTCGTTCTTCTGTCGATGATATTTCCAGGTTGGTTATTATTAAAAATGGAAAAGAAACCAACCTTTATACTGTTGGAAACTTTTATGGTTCACAAATAGCCTTTTCCCCAAAATATATTGCATGGGAAGAGATACATAATGATATTCGCTGGGAACAAAAGAGCTATTCAACTATAAAAATTCTGGATATTGAAAAAGGCAAAACAACTATCCTGAAATCTGGAGAAAAACAATTCAGTCCATCCATTAGTCCTTCAGGTAAAATTATAGCTATAAATAAAGTTGATTTGAATGGCAATTCATGGCTCGAAGTATATGATATTGATACAAAACAACTAACTCATAAATGTTTGCACCCTGAAAAACAACAAATTACATATAGTACGTGGATTGATGAAAATAAAATGGCATTGGTTTGTTTAGGGGAGAATGGTAAGTCAATTTATATCTATACTGTCAATTCGCAAAGTTGGAATCTTTTGCTGGGTCCAACTTTCAACAATATTAGCGGACTGAATTTTTCAAATAATAAACTATTTTTTACATGGCAACTGGAAGGGAAGGCAGATATTTTCAGTATCGATTTGTATTCCAGGGAAGTATCACGTATTACCCATATGCAAATAGGTTCAGAATTTCCATCTATATCAGAAAGTGGGAATGGACTTTTTTTTTCGGAATATACTTCAAACGGTTATAAATTGCGATATGTTAAATTAAATGATCAGTCGTTTTATCCTGTAATTTCCAAAAAAAGTAATTCATACAGCTTAGTAGACTCCATTTCCTCAATCATTCATTTTAATATACAGGATTCTACTTTTGTACAGAAAAAATATGAGTCAAAACATTATTCGAAACTTGCTCATTCAGTGAATGTTCATACCTGGATTCCTTTTTATTTCGATTATGAAAACATGGAAGTATCTGAAGGACTTAATGGACTGGCAAATAACCTTCATCCGGGTTTTATAGTTTTGTCACAAAACGTTTTAAGCAATGTTACTTCTGTTGCCAGCTATTATTATAGCGATGGATACCATTATGTTAAACCATCTATCTATATTCGT
>JAHEEB010000160.1 GCA_024640925.1 Bacteroidota bacterium
TAGTTTAGTAAACCAAATCCACCATGAAATGGTGTAAACCTTGGGCCTGCTTCTTCAAAAATATCAGTAAATACCCAATATGACATGGAATTTGCAGCACTACCAACCTGTTTTATTTTCTCAAGAATATATGCTGCCTGGTGATAACTGTCGTGAATGGGATCTGCTGGTGTATAGGATGAACTCCATTCCGTATAATGCAGTTCCAGGTTAGGCATGGCTGAACTTGAAATTTGCCTTCGTGAATTCAAAATATCACCACTTACACTCCATTTATCTTTGCTCAATATGGTACCAGAGTTTCCGTATTCATCTAAATAACCTTGTTTAACACCATAGGAATGTGTAGAAATAAAGTCAAACGAAACAGAATTTCTATTGCAGAACTCTATCATTTCTGGCACCCATGCTGCTCCAGCTGTAGCAGGACCTCCAACTTTGTAATCTTTATTTACACTTTTAATTGCCCGGGCACTGTAATCGTACAGTTTAAAATACTCCTGCAGCGAACCTGACCAAAATCCCGGAGAAAGGTTTGGTTCGTTCCAAACTTCGAAATACCATGTTTTAACTTCATCGGCACCATATCGTTCGGTGAAATGCAAGGTTAAATTGCGGATTAAGCTTTCCCATTTGTTGTAATCCTTGGGTGGTGTAACATTTCCTTTCCACCAGAAAATGGTTTGGTTTCCACTGGCAAGAGCATTGGGCATAAATCCCAACTCAACAAAAGGTTTCATACCAATACTTAAAATATAGTCGTATAAAACATTGATATATTGATAATTGTATTCTGGATTTCCATTTCTATCTTCCTTATAAACCCCCATATCGTCGGTTAATAAGCCATGCATTCGAATATATTTAAAACCGCATTCTTTTTTAACTATGGCCAGTTGTTGTTGCCAATCGGCCCTTAATCCTTCGTTTGCCCTACCAGCACCAATGCATTCTTTAAACATAGTATTAAATGTACCCGCTGTTTTATTGAAATCAATACGAATAATACGATCATCAGTTTTCGAAATCTCATTTTTAGGCTGCGACTGAGCATTTGTGTTCAAAAGAAACCCTAAAACAATGAGTAATATATTTCTGAATTTCATGGTACCTGTTATTTGTTGGTTTATCTATTTCGAACTTTCAACTTTAAATATACAAGCTTAATTATTAATGAAGAAACACATTGCACCCATTAAAGTTAAAGGTTATTTGTTGTTCGGATTTATAGTGATATTAAACAGATTCTGCATTCTTTTATCGATATCGGCAATTTCTTCGGCGCAATCTTTCAATTCACTGGAAATTGATTCTGTTCTTCTATCGGCTAACTTGTAATATAATTCATGTTCCAGCGAAGCCCAAAAATCCATGGCAATGGTGCGAATCTGAATCTCTACATTTACAATTTCCACTCTTGTCGACATAAAGACGGGCACTGTTACAATATGATGAAGGCTGCGATAACCATTGGGTTTTGGATTTTTTATATAATCAGAAGTACGAACAAGATCAATATCATTCTGTGATAAAAGCATATCTGCAATAAGGTAGATATCTTCGATATATGGGCAGATAACACGAACTCCTGCCATATCGGTCAGATTTTTCCGGGCCGATTCCACACTGATTTCCAGACCTCTTCTTTGCAGCTTTTTTACAATGCTCACGGGTGTTTTTACACGTGTATGTATAGAATGAATTGGATTCCTTTCGCTGCTATATTTAAATTCGCTGTTCAGATTCTCAAGCTTGGTGGCAATTTCGCGGGTTGCAGATAAATAAATGTTTTCCGTTGTTATAAAACTCTGAATTGTCTTCAGCATTTCTTCGGGCAGAACACTCCCTGCTATTCCATCAAACAGGTAAGATGCTTTTGTATATTCGGGTATATCCATATTGATTGATCTTCAAAAATTCGATAAGCATTAGCAGCCTTCTTTGATGGGGCAAAAGTTTTTTATTTTTAGTTTGCTCATTGTCAAATTCTTTTTTTCAAAAATACAATAAAATGTCTGAACTGCACGGCGTTTTTTCTTCGCATGACCTAGCATTTGATGGTATAGTTGTGTGAAATTTCCTATCTGTTTTGTTTGCAACATGCATTTTTTATCATTTAGGTTTTAAAACTATGATATCCAATTGTATTTAACCTGCACTCATCGATGAAAATTACCCAAAGAAACATATCGGAAGCGTACTCATTAATAAATGCAGCTTGAAAAATTGAATTCAAGGCGAACTTATTGATGAATGCAGCATGAAAAAACGTATTCAATAAGCAATTAGCGATAAATACAACCCGAAAATTTTTATTGATAGTGTTTTTATTGATATGATCGATGTGAAGAAACGTATTAATAGCGTACTTATCGATAAATGCAGCATGAAAAACCGTATCGATAGCGCACGTATCGATGAGTGCAATAGGAAACAGCTTTTTCATGCTTTTTTCAGGATTGTTTTCCTGAAAAAAAAGAATCTGTATGCTTTTTAATCAGAATATTACAGTAACAGAATTGTTGTAAAACAAAAGAACAATTACTTTGTGTCCCTTGTGCCTTCCTTTGTGCACATTGTGGTTAAAAAGCAATGCGTTGCAAGGAGAGATGTTTGTCAGCTTCCTGTTCGGCTTTTGTCAGTAAGTTAATTATGAACTTAATCGGTTTGTCTTCGATATTTTCTAATAAAACTAGGCTTATAGAACATGATGATTAAAGAGATTGAAACCAGAATCATACCTGCTATAACTATTATTTCCGGTTTTTCATCGGGTAAAATAATCCAACTTAAAATGCCACCTATTACAGGCACAATAAATTTCCAGATATTAACCTCCGAAACCTGAATTCCGGGTTTGTTTAATACGATAAACCATAGAGAAAAACCAGCAGCAGCAATAAATGAAAGCCACAAAAGAGCTGTATAATACTCTGCAGGTTGTATTTTGAATTGAAATCCTTCGAAAAAGAATGAAAGGATGAGAATGCCGAATCCTCCTGTAAACTGCTGAACAGAATTAAAAAAAACAGGGGACACAGCAGTTTTGTTTTTAGCAAAAATCACATTTCCAAGGCTTCCTGACATATTCGATACGATTAATATAATAATACCAACCAGTGGAACATGGGTTTCAAGTAATCCGGTTGTTCCACCTACAGCTATTACTGCAATTCCGGCAAAGCCAACAGCAATAGCTACAACTTTCTTTGTTGATATAGATTCATTATTTATCATTCTTGCGAATAGTGCTATAAAAAGGGGGCCTGCTCCGACAATTAGCGCTGTTACTGAAGCCGGAACGATTTTAATACCTAAATGGAACAGACTGTATAGTCCGAAGGTTTGGAATAAACTTACTTTTAGAAGGACAACTTTATTGTCCCATAGCTCGTGGATATTATATTTCAAATTTTTGCAAAAGGGAAGAATCATTAAGCCGGCAAGCATAAACCTGATGCCAGCCAAATGTAGTGGTTCGGAATAACGGAGCCCGATTTTAAGACTTACAAATGCGGTTGACCACAAAAGGCAGGCTGTAATTGCCATAAGGGCGATTCTTACCTTTTGGCTCATTTGAAACAGGTTTTCAAGTGTACTTTATTCTTGGTTCCTTCAGTTCAGCAAAGTAAAGAAATCTTCAAGGTTATTAATCACTTTATAATGGTTTTGTTTTAACCTTTCTTTGCTATGATGACCATTTGAGACAAGTAAAAGGTCGCATCCCAGATTTTCGGCAACCTCTGCATCGTGCAATGTATCGCCGATAAAAAGTATTTCAGATGGAATTAAACGATTGGTATTTACAAAGTTTTCTGCAAGGTGCAATTTGCTGTTTGCATATATATCACTTAGTCCGATAATCGTATCGAAATATTCTTTAACACCAAGATTTTCAATTTGCTGCGCAAGCATTTCCTGTTCCATGGCAGAAACAATAACCTGTTTTATATTGTTTTGTCGGAAATAATTAAGAATTTCGAAAGCGTGTTGTTGAAGAGGGGAGGACTTTGCCCTGATAGTGTATTCCGACATAAACTCTACTGATAATTTTTCAAAGGAATCAAGAGTTAAATCGAATCCGAGAGTTTTATAGTAATCTTTAACAGGAAAACCAAATACAGATTTATAATATTTCTCATTAATGGTGCTCATTCCCCTTCTTGATAGCATTTGATTCATACTATCGATGCAGGCAATAACATCGTTTAGAAGGGTACCATTCCAGTCCCAGAAAACATGTGTGAAATTCATGAAATACTATTGTTTAACCAGGAAATGCCCGAAGACAGTATTAATTTCTATATTAACAAAACTGGATGCTGCCGAATCATGATCGGAAATGTAATTTGCACTTCCAAAAACCGCTTTGTTATCTTCGGGTAATTCAGCAGAGCCAAAAACCGCTTCGGCTTTAATTCTTACAGGTAATCCGGGGGGAAGTCTTAACTCTGTATTTCCGAATATTGTATTGAATTCAAGATTTAAAGATCGGTCAGTAGGAATGGCAGCATCGGAAAAATCGAACAATGATTTACCAAAAATTGTGTTGTATTCCGTATTTGATGTAGGAAAATTTACATAGCGTTTATCGTTAAATATTACACCTTTTTCGCTTGAACTGATATTTAATGCAGATTTGCCTAATAATATTTTTAAACCAATAAGAATGAAAGCAATAGCAATTAAAATGCGGAAGATGCTAATATTAAAAAAAACCTTGAATATAATACTCAGGCCAATTAGTATCAGCACAATTCCCCAAAAGAGACCAACACCCATTTTCATTTAATTTAAAGTTAAAATCATTAATGAAATCTCATATCAGGAGTTTTGAAGGTTATGCCACTTATACTCCGAAACGAAAATAGGTACTATCTGCGGTATTTCAAAATATAAATCGGTGAATACCGGAAATTTGCCGATGAAACTAGTTTAAATTCAATGGGTTCTTTATTTTCTGATTGAGGAGAGCTATATCTAA
Source organism: Bacteroidota bacterium (assembly GCA_024640925.1). Taxonomy (GTDB): domain Bacteria; phylum Bacteroidota; class Bacteroidia; order Bacteroidales; family UBA10428; genus UBA10428. The sequence continues at coordinate 4,985 of JAHEEB010000160.1, forward strand.
AACCTGCTCAACATTTTCAACAAAGTGAAATGTTAATCCTTTGAGGTATAATTCATTTATCTCTTCGATATCTTTCCTGTTTTCTTCCGAAAGAACAATTTCTTTTATTCCGGCTCTTTTTGCAGCCAGAATTTTTTCTTTAATACCACCAACAGGCAATACCTTACCACGAAGAGTTATTTCTCCAGTCATAGCAAGGTTTTTCTTTACTTTACGCTGAGTAAATATGGAGGCCAGTGAAGTTGCCATAGTTATGCCTGCCGATGGACCATCTTTTGGAATGGCTCCTTCGGGTACATGAATGTGCACGTTCCATTCATCGAATTTTTCGGGAGCTATGCTGATTAGTTTATTGTGCGATTTCAGATATTCAAGTGCAATTGCAGCCGATTCTTTCATCACATCTCCCAGGTTTCCGGTGAGAGTAAGTTTCCCTTTTCCTTTACTCAAACTGGTTTCGATAAAAAGTATTTCCCCACCACTTGCAGTCCAAGCTAATCCGGTTACTACTCCGGCATAACTATTGCCCTGGTATTTATCGCGCTGGTACTTGGGTTTTCCCAGAATTTTATGAATATCCGCAACGTTAAGTGTTTTGTTGTATTTCTCTTCCATTGCCACTTTTCGGGCAATAACACGACAAATTTTTGCAATGGTCTTGTCCAGTTGTCTAACACCCGATTCTCTAGTATAGTTTTCGATAATGTATTCAACAATATCTTTCGAAAGAACCAGATCTGTCTTTTTGAGACCATGATTATCAAGGTTTTTAACCATTAAATGCTTTTTGGTTATTTCGCATTTTTCCTCAACTATGTACCCACTGATATCAATTATTTCCATCCGGTCGAGCAGAGCCGGGTGAATTGTTGTTATGGTATTAGCTGTGGCAATGAATAAAACTTTTGATAAATCGTAATCTATTTCAATAAAATTATCGTGAAATGTATTGTTTTGTTCCGGATCAAGAACTTCAAGCAATGCTGATGATGGGTCGCCATGAGCATCGCGACCAACTTTATCTATTTCGTCGAGCATAAAAACAGGGTTCGACGATTTAACTTTCTTCAAATTTTGCAAGATACGTCCGGGCATAGCACCAATGTAAGTCTTACGGTGCCCTCTAATCTCAGCTTCATCACGCATACCACCAAGCGAAACCCTGATATATTCACGATTTAAAGCTTTAGCAACAGATTTACCCAACGAGGTTTTTCCAACACCCGGAGGGCCAACAAGACAAAGGATTGGAGATTTAAGATCGCCCTTGAGTTTAATAACGGCAAGGTGTTCTATAATTCTTTCTTTTACTTTCTCGAGTCCGTAATGATCCTGATCCAGTATTTTTTGTGCACGTTTCAGGTTCAAATCATCTTTTGTAAATTCGTTCCAGGGTAGTTCGAGAAGTGTCTGAACATAGTTAAGTTGAACAGAATATTCGCCGCTGGCCGGATTTAACCGTAATAATTTATCAGCTTCCTTTTCAAACGTTTCAGAAACCTCTTTCGACCATTTTTTTGCTTGTCCTTTAATTTTTAGCTCAGCAACCTCCTGTTCGAGAGGATTACCACCCAGTTCATCCTGAATGGTCTTCATCTGCTGATGAAGCATGTATTCACGCTGTTGCTGTTCAATATCAACTTTAACTTTCGATTGAAGCTCATTCTTCAATTCAAGCATCTGTATTTCTTTAACCAGGTATTCCATCAAAGCAACACCCCTTTCCCTTGTTTTATTGAACTCAAGAAGTCTCTGTTTGTCTTGTAGATTTATATCGCTATTGGAACTTATAAAATTGATCAGAAAAGAAGAGCTCTCAATATTCTTTACTGCAAATGATGTTTCTGGTGGAATATTGCTCGATAGCTTAATAATACGAAGCGACAAATCTTTTAAAGAACCTACAATGGCCTCATATTCGGGATCCTTCTTTTGAGGTTTGATGTCAGATAAGGAATGAACTTTTACCGTAAGATAAGGTTCATTTGTAATTGCCTCCTTCACTTCAAAACGTTTTTTTCCCTGAATGATAACAGAGGTTGTTCCATCGGGCATTTCAAGTATCCGAAGAATGAGGGCAACTGTGCCAATTTGGTAAAGATCTTCTAATTCCGGTTCTTCAAGGTTTGGATCTTTCTGGGCAAGAGTGCCAATAATACGGCTTCCTTTATAGAAATCACGAACAAGTTTTAAAGATTTATTCCTTCCAATGGTAATAGGCAGCACTACACCCGGAAAAAGAACCGTATTTCTTAATGGCAAAATTGACAAGGTGTCAGGTACCTTTGAATTTTGCATATCGTCTTCATCCTCATCCGAAATTAACGGAATAAAATCCGCGTCGTTATTACCAGATGTAGCAATGTATATTTCGTTTTTATTTTTCCCTCTTATATCACTCATATTTTTCCCGATCTTAGACAAAATGGCAGTTTTCCTTTTTATATTTTTCTGTACATCTAGTTGGCAATTGCTATGCCAAAGATTTATTTTCGATATTTGGCAGTCATTTTAAATATATATTCCAATATTTTTTTGTCGGTTTCTGTTAACGAAAGATGTCGTCGTTCCATTACAATTTCGGCAGTATTGATAGCTTTTTCAAACGCATACTCTGTGAAACCAGATGCCCCTCCCCACGAAAAAGAAGGGATAAAATTGCGTGGAAACCCTGAGCCGAAAATATTTGCACTTACCCCTACAACAGTGCCTGTATTAAACATTGTATTAATTCCACATTTAGAGTGATCTCCCATAATCAATCCACAGAATTGCAGGTTTGTGTTAACAAATTTATTTTCCTTGTAGCTCCATATTTTAACTTTTTCATAATTGTTTTTCAGGTTTGAATTATTGGAATCGGCGCCAATATTGCACCATTCTCCAAGAACTGCATTTCCGAGGTATCCGTCATGT
>JAHEEB010000844.1 GCA_024640925.1 Bacteroidota bacterium
GTTTATCAGACAGTGAAAAATCGTAATTGAAAAAGTTCTGCCATTGCCAGCTGTAGCTGGTCGAAACATTATAATCATATTCGTCGTTGGCCACACTTTGAGAAGCACTTGCGCTGGCTACATCTCCTATTATGCGTTTTGGAGAGAATTTTCTGTATTCATAGGGGTTATACCTTACACCATAATTACTTTCAAATGTGAGTCCTTTAATAATTTCTGCACGAATATATGCATTGCCATTAATCGTTTGTGTTTTGGCTATGTTGTTGTTATATTCTATTTGTGCCATGGGGTTCGAAATATTTGAAGACAATCCGGCTGCCTGGTATGCAAAATTGCCTGAACCATCTTTTGCATAAACAGGAACAAATGGTAACATTTGAATAGAGGAACTCAGTGGTGAGTTGTATTCATTTCTTTCATCCTGAGCCCTGTTATTATTTTGTGTCATATTAAAGGTTTCGCCAAGGGTTATCTTCTTTAATATTTTATGCTCTGAATTTAGCCTGAATGTATATCGATCATTTGAAGTTTTCTTAATCGTTCCTTCCTCTTTATTGTAATTCATTCCCACAAAGAATTTTGAGATTTCATTCCCTCCGCTTACCGATAAATTATAATTCTGAACCAATGCTTTCCTGAATATTTCGTCCGTCCAGTTGGTGTTTTTTAATTTTTCGCTGGTTTCCGGATCAAGATAATTTCCATCGGCATCCTGCGTAAAATATATCTTTCGGCCAATTACTTCTTTCGAAAGATTATATAAATAAGCATATTCCTGTGCATTGGACATGCCTACATCTTTTCGCCAGGGTGATTGGGTTCCAACAAACATGTCAAATTTTACCTGAATTTTACCTGCTTTACCTTGTTTCGTGGTGACAAGAATTACACCATTTCCACCAGCAGATCCATAAATACTTTGCGAAGCTGCATCCTTTAGGATTTCTATTGATTCAATATCAGAAGGGTTAATGTCAGATAGTTTTCCTCCAGATATTCCATCGATTACAACCAATGGACTTCCTCCGTTAACAGTAGCCAGTCCTCTGATTCTTATGGCAGATTCACTACCTGGTTGTCCTGATCTAGGTAAAACTTGCACTCCGGCAGCCATCCCCTGCAACATGCTGTTAATACCAGTATTTGGCATTTTCTGTAGTTCTTTAGAGCCAACTGATGCAACAGCACCGACAAGATCGCTTTTTTTCTGCACTCCATATCCAATTACCACAACCTCAGAAAGTTGCTCCAGATCTTCTGATAGGGCAAAAGAAACTTCGGTTGCTTCATTCGCTTTAACCGTTACCGATTTGGTTTCGTCTAAATAGCCAATGAACTTAATTTCAATGTCTACTGTACCTTCAGGTATATTTTTTAACTCAAAATTACCCGATTGGTCGCTTATGGTACCCTGATTTGTACCCTTTATTAATACACTGGCGCCAACCACCGGGCTGCCACTTGCATCTGTCACTGTTCCTTTAATGGTTCCCTGCTGCGAAAACAAGGCAGCCGATGAGAACAACATTATACCCAACAATAACAGGTAGTTCAATTGTTTCTTAATTGTTACATTCATAGAAATTATTTTTAGTTAATTAGGGTTATTATTAAAATAAAATGTTTTTTTCTCTTTTTCATATCAATTCTAAATCTAATTTAATTTTTTCTGATAATATCATCGAGGGTTTGTATCGTCAAATCTTCTCTCTTTAATAGAGTCTGGCAATTCCTCGGTTTTATTGTTATGTTCTTTATCTCTCCGGGCAACATATCAAAATAATTATCGCTTAGTACTATCATTATTCCAGGTAAACTTACACAAACATCTTTTGTCAGATTGACCGACTTAAGTTCTAGTTGGTATGTATCGTCTTTCATACAAAGATTGTATGTGAAATTTGATTGAGGTAGATTAAGTTCCTTCGGTTTTACGAAATAAAACAAATCCTTGTCAAGTAATATATTATCGTTATTATGCAATTCAACTACCATTACCAGCGAACTTAATGGCGGAAGAGCTTTTATTGTCCTGGTATCCAAACGATACAAGCTGGAAGCTTTATCAAAAGAGTATTTGACGGACATTTTCTGTTTGAAATATTCTACTCCGTTAAAATCGATAATTTTAATATCAAGATATCCTTCTTTAGTATGAATATCGTCGTTAACAATATAAATATCAAATATATCCTTATTTTTTCTTGTTACAATGGCTGTGGTTTTATATAGTTCACGAGCCATATAATGCAAGGCTTTCCAATTACCATAGTAATCGATGCTTGACCACGAAGGGCCAGGCCAGCAATCGTTTAATTGCCAATACAGGGTGCCCATGCAATAAGGCTTGTTTATACGATGTGTTTCTATGGCCTGCTTTATTCCGTATGCCTGTAATAACTGGCCAACATAAAGGAAATCTTCAAAATCAGCAGGGACAGGATAATAATTCTGCATGTACTCTTTTATTTTCTGGTTTCCTATCGGACTGCGCTGGTGATCAAGCATAACTTCGGAAGATATATTCCAGTCTTGCGGCAAGGTAAATTCTTTAATTGTATTAAACTCGGGGAAAGATTGGAACCCATATTCGCTCATAAACCTTGGGATAACCGATTCAAAGGATTCAAAGGGCTGACTTCCGTGCCAAACACCCCAATAATGCATATCGCCAGATTTAGTATCATACCCTGCCGAAACGTTCCAATCGGCAAGAGGTGATGAAGGCCAGTAAAAACTCTGCTCATCTAATTCATCTACAACATCAGGTAATATGGTGTGGAAAAGTGTATCATAAGCTGACCATATCTCCTTTCGTTGTTCCTGTGTGTATTGTTGTTTCCAGTTCCAACCACAGCCTTCATTCTGGTTACACCATGCCGCATCCATCTCATTATTTCCACACCAGAGAG
>JAHEEB010000845.1 GCA_024640925.1 Bacteroidota bacterium
ACTTCGTCTGTCGCAAAACCACCTCCTCTAGTGTTATTTCCTCTGACATAATAATCCTGGTAAGAATACCCAATTAATGCAGCAATACTATGGGAACCAAATGTTTTGGAATAATTCAGGGTATGTTCGTTTACCCAACTTAGTAATTCTTTATTATTTATTTCTCCATTTCCATTAGTAGTCGCAACATAAATAAGTTTCTGGCTTTGGTTGATAAAACGGTTGGCATTGGTATAATCAAGACCTAAATTAATTTTATAGGTTAATCCGTCAATTATAAATACCGTACCGGATATACCACCTAGAATTCTCGTTGTACGTGTAAAATCTTTATGATATTCCAGCATGGCCGAAGGGCTCCTTTCACTTATGCTAATTGTTTGAAAAGGATCCCCATCTTCATTCTTAACAGGCCATGTGGGATTTGATTGTAAGGCGTTTAATAACAAATCTCCTTCATACCCGCTAGAGCCAACCGGAGGTCTTTCTTCGAGTGTTTGTGAAGCTGTGATATTGGTTTCGACTAACAATTTGTTATTTAAAGCTTTCTGATTCAGGTTTAACCTGGCTGTATACCTCCTCAAATTTGAGTTTTTAATAATCCCATCCTGGTTAAGATAACCTACAGAAGCACGATAATTCGATTTTTCATTTCCACTAGATATTGAAAGGTTATGACTCTGACCATATGCTGTACGGAAAATTTCATCCTGCCAGTCTGTACTTGAGCCATAATCATTTTCCGTGAGATTTAACGAATCAACCCTTATCGCTCGCCATTCATCTGCTGTTAATACGTCAAGTTTCTTTGGTAATTTTGAGGTGGTGAAAGATGCAGAATACTCCATCTCGCTTTTACCTTCTTTTCCTTTTTTTGTAGTAACCAAAACAACACCATTTGCACCCCTTGCACCATAAATGGCAGCTGCTGAAGCATCTTTCAAAATATCAATGGAAGCAATTTCATTTGAATTTAAGAAAGAAAGTGGATTGGTTGCTGTTGAGTTAACTCCTCCACTGCTTGCATCATCAGGGGAGGATGATTGCATATCGAGAGGAATTCCATCAATAACATATAATGGCTGAGCTCCTGAACGAATTGTACTTGTTCCACGAATAGTTATTTGAGATCCGGCTCCAGGTTCACCGCTATTCGAAGTAATAGTTACGCCTGCAACACGGCCTTGAATTAATTGCTCGGGAGTGGCAGCCTGACCCTTATTAAAATCTTCTTCTTTTAACGAAGCCATAGCACCCGTTAAATCGCTCTTTTTCACTACTCCATAACCCACAACTACAACCTCACCTAAAGCCATCAAATCTTCATCCAGAGTGATATTCATTGTGGATACTCCTGCAACAGGTTGTTCTTTTGTAGTATAACTTACCGACGAGAAAACTAAAATAGCATTTTCATCAGGAACTGTAATCGAAAAATTACCTTCTATATCGGTAACAGTACCTGCTGTAGTTCCTTTAATTAAAATATTTGCTCCCGGAAGCGCCTCTCCATTTGTTGAAGTGACCTTCCCGCTAATAGTCTTTTCCTGTGAGTGTGCAATTACCTGCAGGAAACAAAATAGTATCATAAATACTATTTTGACTGGTAACTTTTTGTAATTCATAGTTTAGCATTTAAGGTTATTATATTAGTTTTTATATCCGATAATTATTTGCCTCTTTCGGCTTCTATTTGTGAATTGCCGGCAATGACATATTCCCGGCCATAAAGTACAAGTTGTGTTTCTATATCCGTTTCGTTCTTTATTCTCACTTTTGTTGAGTCAACCTCTACCTTAAGCTGGCTCCCTCTGAAAAGAATTTTGAAAGAGAACGATTTCCATTTTTCAGGAAACTGAGGAGAAAGATGCAATTTTTCATCCTTTATCCTTTTACCTGCAAAACCTTCTATAACAGACACGTAAGTGCCTGCCATTGAGGTTATATGCAACCCTTCATGGGCTTCGTGGTTATAATCGTCAATATCCAATCTGGAAGTCCGGAGGTACAATTCGTAGGCTTTATCCATCCTGTTTATCCTGGCAGCTAATACAACATGCACACAAGGCGATAACGATGATTCATGAACTGTTCTTGATTCATAAAAATCGAAGTTTCTGCGAATGGTGTCCGTATCGAATCGGTCCTCGAAAAGATAGATACCTTGCAAAACATCAGCTTGCTTAATAAAGCATGAACGAAGAATACGATCCCACGACCATTTCTGGTTAATGGGACGATGCTTTGGATCTAGTTTTTCAACAGTAATTTGTTCTTTATCCATATATCCATCTTGCTGAAGAAATACTTTTTCGCTCTCCAGATATGGAAAATGCATGTTTGCAGCTATTTCTTTCCACTTTTCGGTTTCTTCCTTTTCCTGAAAAGAAACCTTTTTAATTAAATCTTTATATTTATCACTATTTGCTGATTTGACATATTCAATGGCTTCCTGTGTGTATAAGAGAGTCCAGGTTCCAATTGTATTTGTATACCAGTTATTGTTGACATTGTTCTCGTATTCGTTAGGACCGGTTACGCCCAGAATGACATATTTCTTTTTCTCTTCAGACCATGTAGCACGCTGAGTCCAGAATCTCGAAAGTGCTATTAACACTTCCAGTCCGTAATCTACCAGGTAATTTTTATCGCCTGTATGACGTATATAATTGTAAATGGCAAATGCTATCGCACCATTGCGATGAATTTCTTCAAAGGTTATTTCCCATTCATTATGACACTCTTCACCGTTCATAGTAACCATAGGGTACAAAGCAGCACCGTTATTGAAACCAAGTTTAACAGCATTCTCAATTGCTTTTTGCAAATGCTTATATCGATATATCAAAAGATTTCTTGCCACACTTTGCTCAGCAGTAGCTAAGAAAAATGGAAGACAGTACGCTTCTGTATC
>JAHEEB010000846.1 GCA_024640925.1 Bacteroidota bacterium
AGACTTTGCAAAGGTATTTATGTAGAATCTCCTGAAATTTCTTATCAAACAAAAAAAGAAATTAATATAAATTATATTACCTGCCTCAGTTATATTCTGGAAAATAATTTCTTTGCCGCTATAGCAACCCATAACAAGCAACTAATTTCTAAAGCTCTCGAAATTATTAAGCAAAAAAAGATACCCCATAAAAAATATGAATTTCAGATGCTTTATGGGGTTAGGCCAGAATTAAGAAAAAAAATAGTATACCTGGGGCATCCGATGAGAGTGTACGTCCCATATGGAACCTATTGGTTTGCTTATTCGACAAGGAGACTAAAAGAAAATCCCCGAATGGTTTCACATATTATTAAAGCACTAATATTCAGAGGCTGACCAACTAAAATAGTTTCGGAAAAAGTCTAAAAGAAGCTATCCAAAAAGGTATCTCGGAGTGGACTACCAAAATACAAAGCCTCAAAGACCCAAAGATCTTATTTTAAAGATATTAACCTTAATGATGCCTTTGTGTCTTAGAGTCTTCGTGGATTTTTATTAACTTTTTGGACACCCTAAGCATGAAACTACCCGAACCTATACCCCGGGATATTGTTTCCGGCCAGATAAATAAAAGCTATTTTTTTATCTCAAACCTGGCTTTTACCTCGTATTGTAATTTTATTATTTTTACATCTTCAATTTCAGTATCAGGAGTACTCATTACCGCATTATTAAACGGATCCTGCATATTAATAAAGTTATTCCTTTCCGGATCCAACTCAGCAACAAAAATGACATCACCAAGTTGCTTATCTATGCTTTCAACCAGCGATTTTGCCTTTGTTTTTGCAGCCTGATAAGCATCTAATTTAACCTGCTTTCTAAATTCCGAAATTTGCTTATTTTTAAGTTCGTCGATACGTATAAATTCTATTCCTTTTGTATCGATTGATTGAAAAAGAAGGTTCACTTTCTCCATATTATTCAAACTGACAGTAATTTCCTTAGCACAAAGGAATTCCTTTCCCCAATATTTCCCATAACTGCTGATATCATCAATTTCAATATCATCCTTTGTAATACCAATTTTATTTAAATCAGTCACCAGGTTATTTTCTATAACCCAAATAGGAACTTTTGTTTTATAATCTTTAAACTTAGCATTGCTGCTATAATCTTCCATCCAGTATTCCTGGATACCAATTCCGACAACTATTTCATCGGGAATAACTATCATTTCTGCACTACCAGTAACCTCGATATATCTTAAAAGATTAGCTGATGTCTCCTGTGATACCAAATATTGGAAACAGGATAATAAAAACACAAATAGAGTTAGTTTTCTCATAACTTTACGATTAATTGTAAGTAGTTTATTTTCTTTATACTAAATAGAGTTAAAATTTCTGATACCGAGTATTAAAATATTTCTATTTCAGTTACCAAAGTAAAAATAATTTCTTTGAAATCAAAGACAACCTTTTCCACAATATTTCAACAGTTGAATCTATTGTTGAAGAATAAAGAAAAAAAAGACATAAAAATCTGCTATTAACAAAATATCAATAATTTTGCCGTCAAATTTTAATTATCATAAAGGATGGTATCCAAACATTCACGTTTACACAAATCCATTACCTTTAAATCAGTCATTTGCCGGTTTCTTAAATTGATTAAATATGTTTTAATTATTTTCTTTGGGCTATCTGTTTTTTCCACTATTCTGTTTTCGTTCGTAAACCCGCCAACAACACCTCTTATGATTAAACGGCATATTGAGATGAAGCTGGATGGGAAAAAGGTACAATCAAGACATACATGGGTACCTATCGAAAAAATCTCTCCTTACTTAATACAGGCAGTAGTTGCATCGGAAGATAACCATTTTACTTCTCACTTCGGAATAGATTTGGGAGCCATAGAAAAAGCTCGCAAACACAACGAAAGACATAAACGTAAAAAGGGTGCCAGCACTATTAGCCAGCAAACAGCAAAAAATATATTTTTATGGCCAAACCGGACTTATGTCCGCAAAGGATTTGAAGTTTATTTTACTTTATTGATCGAGACTTTCTGGAGCAAAAAGCGGATTATGGAGGTCTATTTAAATATGATAGAAATGGGACCAGGTATATATGGAGCCGAGGCCGCATCGCAATTTTACTTCCACAAGCCAGCGTCAAAACTTACTGCCAGCCAATCGGCCCTTATAGCAGTATCTTTGCCAAACCCACGCAAACGAAACCCCGCAAACCCCAGCGGATATATGATTCGCAGACAACAACAAATTCTTTACCTTATGCCAAAAATGGGAAAAATCAAGTTATAGGTCTAATCGACCACCGAATTATAAGGTATTATATTGATTTAATAACAACTGTTTTACAAAGCAGACATTTTACATTTTGGATTTTATGAAAAAAATTATTTCAGACAACCGCACATTGGCAATTCTAAGTGGTTTATTATTTATTCCAGGCTGGTATGAATGGGGAACCGGCTTTACACTAATGATTGCATTTATTCCTCTTCTTATTATTATGGATCGTCTCTCTGACGGGAAAAATGGCGGAAAAATGTTTTTGCTTGCTTTCCTGGCTTTTATGATATGGAATATAGGCGATACCTGGTGGATACACTATGCACTGGTAGATGGGAAACCATCGTATGCAGGCATAAGTGCGGCTGTTTTATTAACATCTCTTTTCATGAGTATTCCTGTTTGTCTGTCATATCATGTATACAGAGCATGGGGTGCCAAATGCGGCCTTTTTTCTTTCATTATCTTCTGGATAGCCTATGAGTTCTCTTATATTCATGGAGAAATCTCTTGGCCATGGCTTGCTCTGGGAAATGGATTTGCTTATGAGATTAAGTTTATACAGTGGTATGAATATACAGGAGTTTTGGGTGGATCTCTCTGGATTTTGC
>JAHEEB010000847.1 GCA_024640925.1 Bacteroidota bacterium
TTTTTGTTCGTTGTTTTTTCTATTTTAGCTGGCTTTCTGATACCGTTAACAAAGCTTCACTGGATTACAGGCATGGTATTGATATCTTCGCTCTCCATTATTTTTGCCTTCTCTATCAGACTGATAAAATTCTCCAATATCATTGCTCTTTTTAATAATAAAGCTGCCAGCTAATCACAACCGCACATAAAAATTACTTATTAACAGGCATTTTACAGAAATTTTCTCCTGAATAGGGTTTCGAAAATATTTCATCTATTGGTGGTTAGAAATTTCAATCTTCCTAAATCACTATAAAACAGACATCAAATGTTAATAAATTTGAAATTGACGACCCAAGCATTATTCGTATTTTCGACGTGTTACATTAGTGTAAGAAAATACATGAAACAAAAAAGGCACAAAGAAGAAGACTTAAAAAGGATTAACAAACAAGCAATTTTGTTTAATCAGCGGGAATTGAATGCCATAAAGCATTATTGTCAACGTTTTAAGGTACAAAACAAATCGCAATTTATGCGCGAAGCGATAATAACCGAAGTACTGCGTAAATTCGAGGCAAACTATCCCACACTTTTTGAAGATCAGCAATTGAAGCTATTCTAGAAAAATGTATTCTGTGCTTTTTAATTTGAAATAAGCCCCTTTTTACTCCTCTTCTGTTTCAAGAAATTCTTCTGCAAAATACCGGGCTGAAAGTTTCTCGCCAGTTGCCTCTTCAATCATTATATTCCAAGGATACAACTTAGCTGGTTCAAAAATATTTTTAACAAGGAAATCGCCAATAGCCATGTCATCCGACAAGCCGGTATCGGTATCGAGTAATACTCCTGAATAAATATAGGCTTGTAACTGCGAAGCAAGAAGCTCACCCATTAAATAATTATGATAATAACAAGGATAAAGAGCGAGGTGAATTTTAGAAGCCCAATCGGCCCTGATGGTATCGGGCCTTTGTACCAACTGATATTTTTCAACCAAATCCCACCAAAGTTTATTTAAGTCCTGGTCAGGATTTTCGTACATATTTTTCTCAAAACGGTACATAACCTGGCTCCAACGACTAAAAACCAGTTGTTGCAAGCGAAGGCTTTTTTTAACCTCCATGTTTATTTTATCATACTCATCATCGGAAAGGTTAAGGTTTATCTGCATCCAGGTAGCATTTGACGCTAATCGTCCAAACATATTTGCAATGGCTTCGGTTGTAAAAGAATGTGCTGGTTCACGAAGTATAAGTGGCAAATCAGCATCTAAATATTCTTCATAAACACCGTGCCCCAGTTCATGAAGCATAGTGCCAGCCCAATATTGATCGCTACGTATATTGGCAAGAATCCGTATATCGCCATTTCTATCGATATGTGTGCAGAAAGCATGCTGGTTTTTCCCTTCCTTTTCGAATAAATCGCTCCTTTTAATTATGTCTTTAACTTCAAGGTTTATGCCTTCATAGTATGTTTTTACCAGTTCAAGAACATCTTTTCCTGAGTAATATTTATCTAAATCAACATTATAAATGGCTGGAGCCTCCTGAAAAAATTTGTTCTGGTAATGCCAGGGCCTGAGTTCATTTTTACCGATTGAAAGCTTCGCAGATAAAAAACCATCAATTTCATCTTTTGCCTTGGTATAGGCAACCTCAGTAAGTTTGTCAAGTTCATCAAACAAAGCTTCAATTTCTTTTGGATCTTCTTCTGACAGAATTAAGTTCATCTTGTAGAAATCAGGATAACCCAGATCTCGTGCAATAGAATTGCGCAGCTTTACAATTTTTATGATATCAGTAGCCACTGAATCGCCAATTTCCTTACTGGATAACCAGGCTTCTTTTAACAGGTCATTATTAGTCGAGGTTTTAAGTATACTATCGATTACATTATCAGAAACTTTTTTATTGTCAATAGTAGCACGGAATGTCGAGAATTTTTGTTCCAGCTTGTTTTGTGCCAGAGTTAATTCGTCGAGTTTTTGTTTCTTAATCTGTTTTGAAGCCATCAGATTGTGAAGAACAAGCAATTGACGTTTTAATTCTTCATCCTTTATATGTTTTGAGTCATTCAGTTTTTTTACTTCGGCAAAAAGAATGGTATCGGAAAGAACAGAATCCATTTTCATTTGATACTCGGCAGATTGCCTGAAATATTTATCCTCACCTGTTACCATTGAATTAAATGATGCCAGGTTATATTCCTTTTCCAGGCTGTAATAAGCATCTTCAAATTTCTGAAGCAATATTCTGGCTTCACTCTCTTGCTTGTTCTCGCAACTCATAAGAAAAGATATTAGTACAATTAAAAACAGGAACTTTTTCATGGTAAAGGATTTATTAAATCAATTTTTAAAGGTAAAGAATTTAGTGTTCAATTTTATACCAAATAGACCAGGAAAATAAGCCCATCCCTTTATAATGCCGGAACTTAATCATTTGAGCTTTTTTATCAATAGTCCCCCACCCTATCTCAATGGCCCCCGGATTAGTGAGATCCGTAATAAAACCTTTTGAGTTTTTTTGAATTTTTTCTGCTTCGTCATAACTTATCCGTTCGATTTTCAGTTTAGATTTCTGCATTTCATAAACCTGCTCTGGAGTTTCGTCACCAAGAATTACCAGGTCAAAAAACTTATAACAAACAATACTTCCTTTATATGGTGGAACCTGGCAACCTTTTTCCAATTTTTCAATATCATCCCATATCGAAGGCCTTTCTTGTTTATAAACCAGGAGTTCTGCTGATTTACCAGTCTCTTTATCTTCAAAAATCACCTGTCGGAATGGTCCTTTTTTTCTGTCATCACCAATCAATCCATATCCGGCAACTTTTAAAAAACTGCTCATAGGTTAATACAATCATTTATGCAAGTTTACAAATAAGCAGTATATCCCTCATAATTAATCGACACGAA
>JAHEEB010000161.1 GCA_024640925.1 Bacteroidota bacterium
TGTTCTTCCTTTGACCAGGCATCAATCCATGTTTCTCCTTTTGGCAGATACAGCCTATGTTCTTTTACATTCTTTTCCCAAATTGCCGATACAAGAATATCCGGCCCCAGCATGTAAGTCTGCCAATCGTTCCAGGCTTCTTCCTGTTTTGGATATTTCAGAAATAGAGGCATAGCAACCGGGGTACCATCAGAATGAGCAGTTTTAGCCTGTTCTGAAAGATAATCAATAAGTTTCATCCTAATTTTAGAATAGAGTCTCCAGGTTGCAATAAGTTCAATGTCGTAATGAGGTTCATCGGGGTTTCTCCAAAAACCCGTATTGTTTGTCGGTCCAACTTCCATAATAGGAGAAAAGCACCCAAAAGCAATCCAGCGCATGGTAGTTTCCCTGGAAAATTTACCCCAATACCCTCCATTATCAGATGCCCAAAGAGGATATCCCATAATTGCACAGCGCTGCATACCAATAATGGCCGAACGTAAACCTTCCGGTTTGCCATCTGTATCTCCAGCCCACATAGCACCGTACTTTGCACTTCCAGTATATTGCGCCCTTGGAAACAACACAAAATTGTCGCCAAGAACAGGTTTTATAGCATTGTATGTAGCTTTGACAAACTGGTGTGGATAATCGTTGTAGTTTTCCCGATAGGTAGTACCAATGTGTGTTTCCAGATGGATTGAGTCGGTCTCTTTTTCACCATCGGCACGGTCGAGTTTAAATCCTTTGATTCCCATTCGTGCGAGCTTCCCGGGACCATTGTCTCCCCACCATTGAACTGCATTTGGATTAGTAAAATCGATGAGTACCTGCCTTGCATTCATCCATACCTTACTTTTAAGATCGTATTTATTTGCTTCGGCATAATCGGCCATATCGGTCATTACAAAAGGAGCAATCCACATCATAAGCTCTATGTTTTCCCCATTCAGCCATTTTATCATCCCTTCGGGATCAGGAAATCTGGTAGTATCGAAATCATAACTATCGAAACCACGATCACCACCAGCCCATGGACGGTCAATCCAATGAGCTGTTGCAGGAATATCCAGCGCTTTCATCATAAGCACATCCTCAACAATATCCGTATTATAAGGAGCTTTTTTTTGTGTATCATCATAATAAACAGGGTTGTTAGAATGCTCATCGCGCCAGCGCCATGGACCAAATGCCCATGTTGGAGGAACAATTGACGGACCAGTTTCTAATGCATGTCTACGAACCAAATCTAATGGATTTTCTGCAGAATAAATTTTAAAAGTAAACACAGGGCCTTCAAAAGCGATTTTTACCAGCTCTGCATTTTCTTTACAAAAGTCAACCGTTCCCGGCCATGTCCCTTCAACATAAAAGCCGTAATTCTCCGATGAGATATAAAACGGGGCATAAGCCGAAACCGTAGGTTTTAGCTTAACATCCATTTTTTGTGCCCTGAGGTTAAGAGCTGTCTTTATATTGTCGGCCCAAGAACTGTCTTGTATTCCATCGACAACCCGTTCGAATATTCCGGTAAAATATTCTGTGGGCGAGGCTTTTATATTAATCAACCAGGCAGAAACAACTTTAGATGCAGGATTTACAAATGAGAAGCTGAATTTTATATCGTTTTCTCCATTCCCAATTTTCAGATTCACCTGGGATCCCCCAGTCAAATTCCAGGTATAAATCAGGCTATCTGCCGAAAATTCTGTCTTTTGGGGCGAACCTGTTATCCAGGTAATAGTGCTATCGATAATAAAACCAATGCTACCAGTAGATTTATTTTCGGGTAGTATTAAAACCGGTTGACCTCCTGGGTTTGAAATTGTTAATACAGGGAAATTATCTTTCAGGTCTACTATAACTTTCTTTTCGATCTTATTAGTACAAGAAACTAAAACAGCAAGGAAGACAAAAACGATTAGCCCCTTTATTTTCACTTTCACATTCATAATATTCAGGTTTTGTGGTTTTTATTTTGATGATTTGGTTTTTACATATTTTACAGTGAATTCTCCCGGATCAATTTCTGATGAATTTTTAATTACCAAGGCATTATCTGATGAATGGACAACTACATTTTTAAACGTAAAGTTTTTCACCCATTCAAGGCTACCCGTCTTTGGAGCAAATATTTGAATGTTTTTAAACTGAAAAGATTCTATAATAGATTTTTCCATACCCTGTATATCAAAAGCAATATCTCTGACACTATCAGCTGTGCAATCAGAAATTCTTACATTTCGGATGTATGGTATACCAAGTTCTTCGGGAACCACCTTCAGCATAGTTTTCCAATGTTCCGGAACACTATCAACAGGGGTTTCCAAGGTTGCATAACTGTATGCTGGATTCCAGTTAAGGGAAACACCACAAAAACGACGGGTTCCTGTTGCCTCAACATTTTTCATTTCGATATCTTCGATACCACCACCACGGGTTTTTGCCGATTTCAGGTAAATCACACTTGCGGAACCAAATGCTTTCATATTCTCAACATAAACATGACGGATCCACCCGGATGTTTCGCTTCCGATAACCAATAATCCGCCTCCTTTTCGTGCAATGCAATCGTGAATATACACGTATTCAGAAGGCAAGTTAATCCGGAGCCCATCAGCATCACGTCCGGCTTTTATACAATAATTATCGTCATTGCCATCAACATCGCAATTCATAATTTCGATAAGGGTTGAGGAATCGACATTGATTCCATCGGTGCTGGGACCAAAGCCATCAATATTGTTTCGTATGGTAAGACCGTCAACAGTAATGTTTTTTGAGAAGAGAAGATGCACTGTCCAAAAACCCGATTGTTTTATTGTAAAACCTTTCAGAGTAATATTTTCAGAATTGGCGACCTGTATCGTTCTTACCCTTTTGCAATCGTAATCTGAAGCCCATCGTAATCCTTTTTTGCTATATTCTTCTCTCAGGTTCCAATAGCGTTCCCAGTATATTTTTCCTTGAGCATGAACAGTACCTTTCCCTGTAATTGCTACATTATGTTGGTTAAGAATATTAATAACACCTGAGGGCCATTTCATAACAATGCCAGCAACCCTGGTTTCAATTTCGGGATAATATTCAAGTCCCATTAAGGCTTTGAGTTCTACTCCATCTCCAATGCAAAGTTCCACGTTGCTTTTTAGAAACAAGGCCCCTGTATGGTAAACGCCTGGTTCAAAAAGCACCCTGCCACCACCCAAAGCAGCACAAGAATCAATGGCTTGCTGAATGGCATTGGTAGAAGAAATAAATTGATTTTTAAATGCTCCGAAATCGTTAACCTTAAGCGTATGTAATAATGTTGGGAATGATTTAGCTCCCGCATCTTTTATCCATTCAGGTTGACCAAATAGGGAAGTAAAAGTAAATATCAGTATGAATACAAATATTATTCCTTGGGGTCTTTTCTTTAAGAGGTAATATGTCTGATGAAATGCCTTCATTCCTGAATTTATGTTCCTTTCTATATAGTTGTGGATGAATACCTTATTAAACAGTAACCATTACATCTGAACTAAAATAATCGTTACTGGTCAAATCTTTAACTAAACAAACCACTAAATTATTGAAAGGGAAAAAGGTTTTATTAAAAGGCACCTCACAAGCTGGTTGTGAGGTGCCATAAAATGTTTATTTATTAAAAACTAAATGCATTATTCAATAACCAGTTTACTGGTTTTTACCTGACCATCAGATGTAAGTCTGACGATGTACATACCAGGAGTATCAAGCACTATTTCCTGACCATTTTCAACAACCCTTGTAAGAACAAGTTTACCCTGGGCATTGAATACATCAACTTTAAATGCTGAAGTAACATCTTTGTCATTGATAATGAATGAACCCTTTGATGGATTTGGATACATGGCAAAGCTATTCGCATCGATGTTGTTAATAGCATTTTCACCAACTGTAACTTTTACTTCGTTGCTTTCGAAACTGAAGCTGCCCCATGTAGAAGAACAAACAACATAATAAGTTCCAGCAGTTGCAAAGTTAGGCGTATAACTATCTCCCGTTTGAGCAGTAGCAAATGAGGTATAACCTGAACCTTTTGTTGTGGAATATTTCCATTCTCTGCTATCAGCTGCAGGATTTTCAGTAAAAGTCAGTTTGTTTCCATCTTCGTTTAAGACAAGAGTTTGAGGCGTTGTTGGCGAAATTGACAAATCAACCACTTCAACTTCAACTTCGTTGCTAAGGATTACTTTAGAACTGTAAGTAGAAGCACAAACTACATAGTTTTTACCAACTACTCCAAACATAGCATTATATGTTTCACTGGTAATTGGAGGGTTCGTACTTGTATATGGCCCACCAGCCGTTGCAGAATTTTGCCAGATTCTTGATCCAGGTGCTATTGATTCAGTAACAGTCAGAGCAGCGCCGGAACCACCTAATAATGTATACTGTTTTTCGCTTGGGGTAACATCAACTCCAGGAACAAAAATCTTAATTGAATTCGATTTTTTGTTCACAATAGAATCGTTGTTTCCAACACAATAAACATAATATGTGCCAGGGGCTGTAAAAGAAACAACAGCCGTATCGTTGTTATTAATGGTAGCAAAATCCAATAAATCCCCCGTTGCTGTTGTAGAATATTTCCAAACAAGGGAATCAAAGATAGCTGTGTTCGATGCTATTAAGGTATCAGAAAGTTCATTTACACTTATGTATTGAGGATCCTTACCGGAAATCTTAATAGCTGTAGGGTCATATGCTGTAATGGTGAAAATAGTATCATCTGTCAACCTATCTTCACTAACAACCATTTCCCAACCCTTTTCAGATATGAGTTGATTTTTCTTTTTCCATTCCTCAATATACAATGACTCATAATTAGCTATGCTGTTATGGATAATTATTTTTCCATCTTCCCATACCTTTACAACACTCATAGTAGTATCAGTTGAGCAGAACCGGTCAAAACCAGGAACTTCAACGACTCCATGACCATAAACATTAACATACCCACCTGTTGTCGAATTTGATGATGCATTCCCCAATAAAAGAGCATTGGTGGTCGAATAAAATTTTCCTCCTGAGACATCAAGTATTGAAGTAGAATCTTTCAGATGCAAAAAGCTACTGATTTTAAATATACCAGAAGTAATGGCAAATGTTCCATAACTAATATCTGTAGCACTTCTGCTAATCAATGAATCATTTTCTGGTTTGTTTAATGTAAAATTAGCACACCTGTTTAAAGTCATTACATAAACTGAATCATTACCTGCCTGAGAGTATATTGGAGCATAATTATCATAATTGGCAGTATCAATAATTATATTGTTTTTAAATAACATAGCAATAGGTGTCCAATTTAACATGTTAGATGCATCACTGCTATATTTTCCATTCCATTGGATATCCGAGGTGGTAGAAGCAGAAGTAAATATTAGCTGAACCTCTGAAGATGTTTCCCACACGCCATCGATTTTTGACTTACATGCAACATAATATGTTGCTGCAGAATCAAAAGAGGCGGTAATAACTGAATCTGTTTGAACAGGACTAAATGACTGATAATTTAATCCAGGAGTAAATGTATATACCCATTCTCTTTCTGTTGAAGCAGTCTCTTCTTTAATAGTTAGAGGATAAGCTGTTTGTCCAACTTTTATCTTTTGAATTTCTGAAGGTTCAATATGAATTTTATCTGAAGCAACAACACAAGTAATTTCGTTTGTTGTATCATATTTTGTACCATTGTAACCTATACATACAAGGTAAAAAACTCCGGATTCTGCAAATGAAGGCAAAATTGTATCTCCTGTTTGAGCAGGTGAAAATGCTTTAGTATATGGACCACCACTGACAGTTCCATATCTCCATGTAAGACTTTGCATACTTGCAAGACCCTCATTTTCAATTATTTTAATTTCTTTACCTTCATTACTACTCACTGTATAATACTGTACGCCTGTTGGCTCAGCTAGAAAAATCATTTTATCTCTTGAATAAAAAGTTGTAAGATTATCTAAAGTACTATAGCTAAAAACAATATCACGATCAGCCGTTGAACGTATCTGCTTGGTTCTGTTTACCAGACTATCACCTATTGTAGTAAAATTGCCCACTACTGTAAGTTTGCCATCATCTTTAATAACAATATTACTCATCGTTGTGCTTGGATAAGTAAATCTTGATGGATTAGCACGTAAATGAAGCCGACCTGTTTCATTAATTTCAATATACCCACCAACAGTAGCTGTTGCGGCATTACCCATTAACAAGGCTGAACGAACTTCAAACATACCATCAGATATAAATATGGAGTCAGTATTATTGTTCAAATACAAGTTTTTTCTTATGGTTTCAGTTCCTTTACCAACTTTATATAAATTACCAATATTAAACATATTAGTTGCACCACTGTGATCTAATGAATAACCTTCATCAACATCTACAGTAATTTTACTCATTGAAGTGTTGGTAATTTGGTATACAGCCCTGGTTGTATCAACATGCAAATAAGGAAGATTTGTGAATTTGTATGCCGAATCTATATATAAAATAGTACCCCAAGGAGTATTCTGAGGTTCCCAGTTTTCAGCCAGGGTAGCGTCACTGCTGGTTATACCCTTCCATGTCAGAGTAGTTTGTGCTGAAGCCAACTGCGCCATCAACACACAAAGAATGGCAAAACAAAGAGTCCTGCCTTTTTTCCCTACATCCAGCCAATGGCTAAATGTAAATTTTTGTAAAAAGCTTAAGTAACTTTTTTTCATAGTATAAAATTTAAGATTAGTAATTAGTTTTCAGAGTTTTATCCATATTCTGAAGGTTATTTTTATTTAATTTCTTATAATGCTTTAAATCTCATTCAAAAGGTATAAACCAGTTCTCCCTGGTCATTAATTTTTCTCGTACAGCCTCGGCTTCAGCATAACCAGCCAGCTTAAGTTTGTTATAAATCCGATCGGCCAGAATAGACGGATCGTTTCGGTGTATTGCCACACGTACAAGGTCACCCCATCTTTCACCTTCGAAGGCAACCTCCAAGGCAGCCTCGTCGAGGATTTTATCTTCGGTATAAAGCAGGGAATCCACGCCATCGGGATATACATAAGCAGCTGAATATACACGGCCCCTTAACCCCATATTCCGGTAATACAATCCACGAACATTAGGCGGTACCTGCGAACTGCTGGTGGACCGTCCATCGAAATCATATGGTGGATCCAGAAGGGTTTGGTTTTGGGTGTAATAGTCGGTTGCACTGGCATCGGCATATGTCGTATAAATACCATGATTGAGCAAAGCATAAGCTACCTTGCTATGTCCATCGCGATTAGCAGCTTCGCTAAAACGTAAATGCAACGAACCGGCCCTCCATAAAAACCATTTACCGCTCTTGTTAAATGGATCAAGAGCATAATCGTAATTGGCTACGAACTTATTTATTACCGGATAGTTCCCATCTAAGATATAAGAACTGTTTTCCCCCCTAAAATCGTTGGTAAAGCTATTTCTCTTAGTCTGACTTTTCCAGTTTTCAATTGCAACCTGCGAAGGTTTTAACAAATAGGCTCCTCCATTGCGTGAAAATAAATTAATAAATGGGTTGGCCGGTTCATAATTATCATCAAAATAAAGTACCCAAAGCCACTCATTATAGTAACTGGAATTATCAAAATCGGTAAACATTTTGGGCCAGTTATTAACCGGACTGTAATAATCGTTTTCGTAATACCTTATAAACCTGCTGTTATAATTATTATCGGTATAAAAATCGGTACATATCTTATAGTTATCATAGGAAGAAATTCCTGAAAAGGTAATCGAACGTTCCATTACCCTTTTAAACCAAGTGGCTGAATTTAAATAATCGCCTTTCCAGAGATAAAGTTCACCCATAAAATATTCTT
>JAHEEB010000848.1 GCA_024640925.1 Bacteroidota bacterium
TTTTTGGGATGAGGATTAAAAGGGAATCCTGTGCCTCGCAACCTTTTGAGAGATATATGCGGGAAATCAGGAGCTATCCCCGTAGCTGTGAGTCAATTCAACGGTTTTAGCACAACCTTTGCCACTGTGGTGCCAGAGCACCATGGGAAGGCCGTTAAAAGCCGGACAAGCCAGAAGACCTGCCTGTAATATTAATTCGTAGCTTTCGGGTGAAAGGCGAAGAGTAAAGGCTTCTGGAATCAGATATCTTTATTTTTCAATAGGCATTCAAGGCTACCATTTTTTCTGTATTAACTTATTAAAATATTATACTATGGAAATGAATGGAGCTCTCTCAAGTCTTCGGATTAGCAAACGCGATGGACGCATTGTCCCCTTCGAAGCTGAAAAAATTACGTATGCCATTTTTAAAGCCCTTCGTGCTGCTGGTAAGCCTGATCGACAACTGGCCGAAGACCTCATGCTTGATGTTCTGAAGCAGTCTGGTATATTTGAAAAAATAAACTATACTCCTTCTGTTGAAGAAATTCAGGACAATGTTGAAAAAGTTTTGTTCGAAAACAAGTTATTCGATGTTGCCAAAACGTACATTTTGTATCGCAAGCAGCATGAAAACATGCGTAATGCCAAAGAATTGTTCTCAAACCTTGATATGGTTGAAAAATACCTTAATCTCGACGACTGGCGTATCAAAGAAAGCGCAAATTCTTCTTACTCATTGCAAGGGCTTAATCAACATATTGCTACCGTAATCAGTTCGCAATACTGGCTCGAACGAATCTATTCCGATGAAATTAAACAGGCATACCAGCGCGGTAGTTTCCATATCCACGATTTGGGCTTTTTAAGCGTTTATTGTGTGGGTTGGGATTTGGAAGATCTTCTTGTATCGGGTTTCACCGGCGTAATCGGAAAAATTGAAAGTCGTCCGGCAAAACATTTACGCACTATTCTAGGTCAGATAGTAAATTTCTTTTATACTATGCAGGGCGAGGCTGCCGGAGCACAGGCTTTTTCGAACTTCGACACCTACCTTGCTCCATTCATTCGGTTCGATAAACTCGAATATGCCCAGGTAAAACAAGCTTTGCAGGAATTCATGTTTAATATAAACGTACCAACACGCGTAGGTTTCCAGACTCCTTTTACAAATATTACTCTTGACCTTAAGGTACCTGAGTTTATGAAAAGTCAAGCTGTAATAATAGGTGGCAAACCTCAGGATGCTATCTATGGCGATTTTCAGGGGGAGATGGACATTTTCAATATGGCTTTTGCCGAAATTATGGCTGAAGGCGATGCAAACGGACGTGTTTTTTCATTCCCTATTCCTACTTATAACATCACCCGCGATTTTGACTGGAATAACCCGGCTTATACTAAAATATGGGAAATATCCGCCAAATATGGTATCCCATATTTTTCAAACTTTGTAAATTCTGATATGAGTCCTGATGATGTTCGGAGCATGTGTTGCCGCCTGCGTTTAGATAAACGTGAACTGCAAAAACGCGGTGGAGGACTGTTTGGTGCTAACCCTCTTACAGGAAGTGTTGGGGTTGTTACAATAAATCTTCCCAGATTAGGATATGAGGCTAAATCAGAAGCTGAATTCTTTCAGCGACTCGAAAAATTGATGGAACTGGCTAAAGAAAGTCTTGAAACCAAACGCAAAGTAATCGAAAACCTTACAGACAGGGGACTTTACCCTTACTCAAAATTCTATCTCCGATATGTAAAACAACGTACCGGGAAATTCTGGAAAAACCACTTCTCAACCATTGGCATTGTTGGAATGAATGAATGTTGCCTTAATTTTTTGGGAAGTAATATCGTTCAGGAAAAAGGATATACTTTTTCTATAAAAGTAATGGATTTTATGCGCTCAAGGCTGGAGCTTTTTCAGGAAGAAACCGGAAACATTTATAATCTTGAGGCTACCCCGGCAGAAGGCACTTCTTACCGTTTGGCACGCATTGATAAAGCTGAATATCCCGATATAGTTACTGCTAATGAAATTCATGTTCAAAAAGGAGCAAAACCATACTATACGAATTCTACACAGCTTCCGGTAAATTACACTGATGATTTATTCGAAGCTTTAACCATTCAGGATGGATTGCAAACAAAGTATACAGGTGGTACTGTATTTCATACCTTTCTGGGTGAAAAACAACTTCCGGTTGAATCGGTAAAAGCATTGATAAAAAAAATAACCAGTACCTTTCATTTGCCTTACATTACCTTATCCCCAACATTCAGCATTTGTCCCGAACATGGTTATATATTCGGAGAACACCAGCAATGTCCAAAATGCGCGGAAATAGGTCAAGTCAATAACTGCGAAGTTTTCTCCCGTATTGTCGGGTACCTTCGCCCCGTAGAACAATGGAACGATGGCAAACAGGCTGAATTTAGGGAACGTAAACTTTTTGACAGAATGATAAAAGATTGATGGGTTTTATGGAAACAGTTTCTGCCTTGTGCAAGGTTTTTTAGCAGATAAGTCATGAAAATCGGTGGTTTCGTAAAGCAAAGCCTGATAGACTATCCTGGCAAAATTGCAGCCGTAATATTTACTCAGGGTTGCAATTTTCGCTGTGGATACTGTCATAACCCTCAATTGGTATTACCAGAGCTTTTTCAGAATTTTCCAGAATATAATTCGGAATATATTCTTAAGTATCTTCAAGAACGAAAGAAATGGCTGGAAGGAGTTGTGGTTACTGGCGGAGAACCAACAATTCATAAGGATTTGCCAGAATTCCTGAAAGAAATTAAAAATATGGGGTACCTTATAAAGCTCGATACAAATGGCTCAAATTCAGACATGTTGGAACATATAACAAATAATAAACTGGCCGATTATGTTGCTATGGACCTTAAAACATTGCCAGAACTTG
>JAHEEB010000849.1 GCA_024640925.1 Bacteroidota bacterium
AAAAGAACACCATAAGCACCATCCTCATCCGCTTTCGTTTTTTTTAATTATTCGTTCTTTTCTATTATTGTTAATCATTATAGTTTTAGGTTGGATATATAATCTGGCATTAAAAAAGATAGATTTTGAAAATAAATATGAGAAACTAAGAAGTGAATCATTACAGAATCAGCTTAATGCATTAAATAATCAAATAAACCCACATTTCTTCTTTAATAGTTTAAACTCGCTTTATTCCTTAATTAATGAGAATCAAAAAGAAAAGTCGCTTGAGTATCTTTCAAATCTATCATCTGTTTTCAGATATATTCTAAAAAGCGAAAGAAAAGGGTTGGTAAGGTTAAGTGAAGAACTTGATTTTTTGAACATATATAAAAACTTACTATTGGTAAAGTTCGATCAAAGACTTATTTTTCGATTGGAAATTGATAAAAGATACGAGAGTAATTTTATTCCTGAACTTTCCCTTCTTCCAATAATTGAAAATGTGATAAAACACAACGAAATAAGCTACAAACACCCTATGATAATTTCTATTTTTACATCGGAAAACCACATTACAATTAATAACCACAAAAAACAACGACTTGACATTATAGAGCCGGGATGTATTGGATTAAGTAACCTGAATAACAGATTTAAACTTTTAACAAATAAAGAAATTCGAATAGAAAATACAGAAGACCAGTTTTCAATATCATTGCCTCTGATTATTTCTGAAATGTAAAAAAAGAAAAAATGAACGTATTGATTATAGAAGATGAAGCAGCAGCATTAAACAGTATAAAAAATATACTTACGCAACTTGATTCTTCAATTGAAATTATAGGTTGCTTTGATACCGTTGTTTCAAGTGTCGATTGGTTTAGAAACAATCCATCTCCCGATCTGGTGTTTTTGGATATTCACTTAGCTGATGGCTCAGCATTTAATATATTTGAATGTGTAAAAATTGATGCCCCGATTATATTTACTACCGCTTACGATCAATATGCAATAAATGCCTTCCAGGTAAATAGTGTGGATTATATTCTTAAACCAGTTACTGTTGAAAAAGTTAAAATTGCTCTTGATAAATTAAAAAGAATAAATTTACAGAGTCTTCAGAAATCCATACAAAATATAGATAAAACAATACGGCATTCCGAATATACTCAACGAATACTTGTACCACTTAAAGATAAGATTTTTCCTGTAAAAATTGAGGATATAGTTTGTTTTTACAACACAAACAGAACCACAGAAATCTTCACAAAAAATCAATCGTCATATAAGATAGATAAATCGCTTGATTCAATTATGCCAACACTAAATCCGGATCACTTTTATAGAGCTAACCGACAATTCATAATTGCCAAAGAGTTTGTTAATGATTTGACTCTTTGGTTTGATAGTCGTTTATTAATTAATCTTAAAATTGAAACGCCAGAAAGAATATTTGTGAGCAAAAATAAATCTGCAGAATTCAAAGGATGGTTTTCCCTATAGTCTGGAAGAGATTAATACTTCTTTTTGCCAGACATATGTTCCAACAGCTCCGGCATTTAGTTGTGAAGAGAACTTCTTATTCATGTACCCGACAATGAAAGATTTAGCAGTATTGCCCGGGTTAAGAACTATTAGGACTACTTTTCCTTCAGGAGTCTGGAATGCCACATTTGGAAGATTCGAAGGAATATTTGACTCAATACGCACGGAACCCGGACGGACAAATTTCGAGGCATGTGCAATAATATAATAGGCAGGGTTTCTAATCACGCTATCATGTGCGATAGTTATTGCACCCAGGCAGTTTACACAGCCGCCCTGATCGGTATGGATTTCCATGTTTGGATCCGAAGCTAGATTCCATTCTAAAACGGTTTTGCACCAGTTGCGTGTTCCGCCTATTATCAGATTTTCGGTATGCCATATCATTTCTCCGGCAAAGTCTGCTGGCCCTCCTACCCACTGTTCTGTAAAATAGATGTTTTTAGTTGGGTAGGCTTTATGGACATCCGATAAGGCCTCTATTTTACCTCCATATAAATGAAATGCTGAACCGTCGATATATTTTGAAGCAACTGTATCGGCAAGGATACTCATAGGATAATTGGTACGATCGGCATTGTGATCATAGATAATAATTTTTGTGTTTATCTTTTCCTTTTCGAAAAGGGGTCCCAGGTGTTTTTTTACAAACAAAGCCTGATCCACGGCACTCATAAACATGCTCGGATTATTCCCCGGATGCAGCGGTTCATTTTGCACGGTAATAGCATCAATTACTATTCCTTCAGACTCCATCTCTCTGATATATCTGACAAAATACGCTGCATAAACATCAAAGTATTCGGGTTTCAGGCTACCTCCTTTTGCACTGTTGTTTGTTTTCATCCAGGCAGGAGCTGACCATGGAGAGGCAAGAATCTTAATTCCCGGGTTAATTTTTAAAATCTCCTGTACAATGGGTATTAAATCTTTTCTCTCCATATCCAGACTGAAATTCGAAAGTTCTGTGTCTGTTTTGCCGAATGGCATATCATTATACGAAAACACATGATCGCTTAAATCAGAAGCGCCCAGACTTAAACGAAGATAGCTAACACCAATACTTTTTTCACCCGTTCCAAATAGTTCTTCGAGTATTAATCTCCTGGTTCCGGAATTCATCTGATTTAACAATATGACACTTCCGCCTGTAAGTGTATATCCAAACCCTTCTATTTCCTGATATTTTATTGTGGGATTAACAGATATAACTGCATTTGCAGCTCCATTTGATTGCCAGGTAATAACTTCAGTCTGCCTCGAAAACAAAGTGTTGTTCGAACGGTCAGTAAGCCATAAACTTATACTATCATCTGTTTTGTAAACCAATTTGTTTTGTTTGTCGCATGAACCAGACATCACTATA
>JAHEEB010000850.1 GCA_024640925.1 Bacteroidota bacterium
GAAAAATCCTTTGGACTTTGTCCCAGAGTTACCAGTTTTTGAAATATCTCATCGACATTTGTGAGATTAAAATTACCAGCCAACACAAGGTTTCTGGTTTTCCAATTATTGAGCCTCATTACCGGATGCACATTCTTGATACTATTGTTTCCAAAAGTACCGTAGCGTAAATGCCCCAGATATAATTCTCCTGCAAACGAGATAAAATTTTTGGTAGCAAAGGTGTCGTCAATAATTCCGGAATGTCCGTTAACTTCAACTTCTATATCTTCGTTTATTTTACGAAATACATGATCAATAGAATTGTCTTCTACAGAACGGTGACGATAAATATATTCGTGACCAGGTTCCATGTCAAATTTTATACAAGCAACACCTGCCCCATCTTGTCCGCGATTACGCTGTTTTTCCATTAACAGGTAAAGCTTTTGCAAGCCATACATCCAGGTTCCGTATTTCAATTGGTAATACTCCAAAGGCTTCAACAGCCTTACCATAGCAATACCACAATCGTGCTGCAACGAATCGCTCATTTATTCCTTATATATTTAACGTTTCGATAATTCAATTTTTCTTTGGACTTTTCAATTATATCGTAACTAATGAAGGAAATATCATCTTGACATTTTATTCTTTTTTGATGTTATTTACTTAATAATTGACATTAATTTGTCGCAAATATAATTACATTATAAGTATTTAACAATACAATCATTCTCTTTTATAAATTGTTCGATTTTAAAGATTTATCCGATCTTTATTCATAGGAGGACTCTTATTGCACACGTTTTTATACAAATTTTACAGAAGTATTTAATAAAGCTTGAAATAATTAGCAAATGTTCATTATTTTTGTATTGAGCAAATGCTCGTAACTAAATTTAATTATTAAATATGAAAATAGCAGTTCCAACAACTCAAGCAAATATCGTTGATGCTCACTTCGGGCATTGCGAATCTTACACCCTTTTTTCAATAAATGATCAAAAGGCCGTTACTAATACTGAAATTCTTGCTTCGCCACAAGGTTGTGGTTGCAAATCGAATATTGCCGGTGTGTTGAGAGAGAAAGGCGTATCCGTTTTGTTAGCCGGGAACATGGGCATGGGAGCAGTAAACGTTATTACAAATCATGGAATAACAGTTATAAGAGGTTGTGAAGGTGATATAAACAAGGTAGTTGCCAATTATCTATGTGGTAAAATAAACGATTCGGGAGAAACCTGCTCGCACCAAGATGATGGTCATACTTGCAACCACTAATTTCCAAATCTATAAATCACACTGATATTATCTTATTTTATAGTCGATGCCCAGGCCAAAACGAATACGAAAGATGACAAATCCCCCACATTTCAAGGGATTTAGGCCTATCGGACTGCCGGAAGAAAATAATCTTGTCGTAATAAATTTTGAAGAATATGAAGCTATCCGACTGAGTGATTTCGAACTTTATGGACAAATTGAAGCCGCTCAAATTATGGAAGTTTCGCGACCCACATATGCTCGTATTTATGAAAGTGCAAGGCGCAAAGTAGCCCAGGCATTCGTGCAGGGTAAAGCTATTGTATTCGAAGGAGGCAAGGTTTATTTCGATAGTGAATGGTATTTATGTAATATTTGTGGTTGTTGGTTTAATCATCCGGCAAAGGAACAAGACATTAAGGAATGTGCTCTTTGCGGTTCAATGGATATAGAACAATACAAAAATGGCTCAAAACAAACCATATCGGAAGATGTTTGTGTTTGTCCTCAATGTGGTTTTGAAAAAGTTCATTTACCTGGCAATCCATGCAAAAAAGAAATATGTGAAAAGTGTAATTGTCCAATGATTCATAAAGGATAACATAAATTGGAAAATAATATATAGAATGAAGATAGCAATTACTTCTACCGGCAATAGTCCGGATGCAAAGTTAGACAGCCGTTTTGGACGTTGTTCCTTTTTTGTGATTTATGATAACGAAAGCTATTCCACCGAATTTATTCCTAACCCAAACAAAGAAAATGTTGAAGGTGCAGGTCCTGCATCTGTCCAATTGTTAACTAATCGAGGGGTTAAGAAAGTTATTTCAAATGAGTTTGGTACAAAAGTGAAAGCTATTTTCGATAAGTTACAAATTCAACTGGTTATTTTACCTGATTCCGAAAAAACAATAAATGACATAATCAGGTTATTGAATTCTAAAATTAATTGTAATACTACAAATCATGAGTGAATTCGATTCCCGTGCATGCGACTGGGACAATAACCCCATCCATTGGGAACGCTCTGAGGCAATAGCACAAAACCTGTTAAAAATGATTCCGGTTAACCCAACTATGAAAGCGTTAGAATACGGAGCCGGCACGGGCATTTTAAGTTTTTTGTTGTCAGACTATTTTTCTGAAATAACCATGATGGATATCTCTAAGGAAATGGTAAGAGTGATGAATGATAAGGTTGAAGCAAGCAAATTGAAAAGTCTAAAACCAATCCTTTTCAATCTTGAACAGTCCGATTTCCATATGAATAAGTTCGATTGCATTTTTACACAGATGGTATTGCACCATGTTTCTGATATAGAAACACTGCTTGACAGGTTTAACAAAATATTGAACCCCGGAGGGTTTATTGCTATTTCTGACCTTTACCCCGAAGATGGTACATTTCATTCTCCTGAAGTGAAAGTCCACGCTGGTATAGACCCAGACAAACTTACCGAAACCCTGAAAAATAAAGGTTTTAAAGATATTGAATACAAGACGTGTTTCGAAATAAAGCGAGATTCAGGTAAAAAATTCCCCATTTTCATTTTAGTTGGTCAGAAAGAGTGATAGGTTTTTAAGCAAGATTGTAATAAAAAAAGTTAAGAGGCTTTGCAAAAAGTTGATAATTGGTCACAAGAACTCT
>JAHEEB010000851.1 GCA_024640925.1 Bacteroidota bacterium
TACTTTAGCTACCAATGCTACATCCTTATCAATATTAGCAAGAAATTTATTCATCATCCATTTTACAATAGGATGTAAATCGTATAATACCTGAAATTTAGGCCAGTTGTTTTGCCTTCTACGGGCTTGTTCAATACTTTTTTGAATATCCTCTCTATTAGCACTTAGTTTAAAAGTGTCTCGCGAATTTGGAAATGCCTCAAGAGGTAAGTCGAAAAGAATTTCATCAAGTTCTTTCGACTGAGTAACCTCAATCATTTGGCTTTCGTTATCCACTATAATTTTATCGTTATAGTTTTTGTCATTTCCTTTAATGAAATCGGCAAGCGAGGCATAATAGCCGAAATCGGTTTTGTAAAATGAAGTGTTGTCGTTTTCGGGTTCTTCTTCTATATAACTATCGCTGATGTCATCGTCCCAGGCTGCACCCCAATTAATTGTGTCTGGTTTTTTCTCAGTAACAATAATGCTTTCATCCGAAGTTATTATTGCCTTCTGAACTATTTCTTTGGCTTCCCTTTCAGGATCATAAAGTTTGTAAACAGAAGAGGCATCACCCAGGGATTTGTTTACTTCATTTTCCTTTTCAATCAGTTTGTCTATGATATGCAAGTCAGTTTTTAAGCCTTCTAATTCCGATTCGCCAATTAGGTAATAGATAAACGGAGTTTTCTTTTGACCAAACCTGTCGATGCGGCCATTTCGCTGGTCGAGGGTTATTATTGACCAGGGTACATCGTAATTGATTAATCTGTTACAATAATAATGCAAATTGACACCTTGCGATCCGGCATCGGATGTTAAAAGGATTTTAATGAGGCTATCTTCTTTTCCAAAATCTTCCACAATGTTTTGTTGCTCAACATCTGATAAAGCACCATGAAATAAAACTACATTTTCGTCTTTTAAACTATATGAAGCTTCCAGTTTCCTTTTTAAGGCGTTTAAAGTTTCAATTCTTTCAGTGAAAATTATAATTCGGTCATCTGTTTGTTTTCCTTTCCATTTCAAATGGTCTAGCTCTTTTAAAAGCCTGGAATATTTTGAATCTGAACCGGAATCAATAATTTGATCCAATAAGTCATTGAGTTCCTTCAATAATGAGAGACTGTTTGCTTTATTATTTTCAGCATATTCCTTTTTTTCAACTTTAGCTATTCTTCTTACAATTGAAGCTTTACAAGCCTCTGGACTCGAAAAATAGGATTTGAATAAGCCAATGGAAAATAAAAGGTCATAATTATCCGCACGATTCCCATTTTCCTTTAATGCCTCAAACTTTAAGGTTTGTTGCATTTTTAGGAATGTTTCTTCTAAAGGGTTCAGTTTGCATGAAAGCTTAATAATTTCCCGGTCTTTGAAATTATCCTCGACTTCAGCACCAATATTGTGTTTAAACCTTCTAACAAAGTATTTAAGAATATCATCCTTCGAAAAATTACCATCGCGAGGAATGGCTGTTGGTTCAAGCATTTTAATAAGGTTAGCAAAATTCTCCTTTTTGCCATTGTGTGGAGTTGCGGAGGTTAAA
This sequence comes from Bacteroidota bacterium, assembly GCA_024640925.1. GTDB lineage: Bacteria > Bacteroidota > Bacteroidia > Bacteroidales > UBA10428 > UBA10428. Next base: position 1,532 of record JAHEEB010000851.1, read on the forward strand.
ACCAATGACTCACACTTCGAAGCAAGAAATTCTGCAAGATCTCCTCGTAAACTCTTATTATTAGCTACAGTATGGCATTCGTCTATTACAATTATATCCCAACGAGACTTCTCAAGATAATGTCGAAAACGACCACTGTTTTTAAGTGTATCAATGGATATAATAGTTTTATCATAATAGTCAAATGGATTCTTATTAGCAGGAAGTTTTGCTTTAATCTTGGCGATACCCACTGAATCAAGACGAACTAATGGAATAGCAAAACGGCTCCAAATTTCTTGCTGGAATTGGGCAAGAATAGATTTAAGAGCTATAACCAAAATGCGTTGCCCTTTTCCGCGTTTCAACATTTCAGCAAGGAAAATGCCAACTTCGATGGTCTTCCCAAGACCAACAGTATCAGCAATTAGAATTCTTGGGCGAGGTAGTTTTAATGCTTTTAGTGTAGGATCGTACTGATATTTTGCAGGATTGATTGCAGCTTGGTTACCAATTTCAATTTTATTAGAGAAGAAACTTGAATTACGGACAATGGTCTCAATGTAAAGTTTGGTTTTACGGTACGAATTACTTGAATCTGCAATTAGTTTGGTATTACCGGGTTCAATGGTAGTAATATCGTTATCTAGGCCAGTGTCAAAAACAAAAGAACGGCCTTTAACGAGTTCGCTGATACCTTCTACTTCCAGCAAGAGATTGTTGTTATCACCTTCTTTACAGTTTTTTATAAAAAAGTCCTCACCTCTAAGGTTAATTCTCATACCGGATGTATACAGTTCAACTTTATTGCCCATACCACAGCTATAAATTATATTTAAATATATTCAAATCATTAATCTTCATTCATCATCAGAAAAGTTCTATTGTCTAAAATTATAAAATAAGTGATTACAATGAAATGATTATGATGGCTTAAAAATAACCCACGTATGACGGACAAATCTGTGATAAAATATATTTTCATTATTTTAGCACTTACAAACAATTACCAAATTGAAAACCTCACTCACCCATCTCCCCGCTAACAAACAGGAAGAACTACGCCTCCTGCGTGATGTTATTGCTACGGATAAAAACGTGCATATGGTTATTCTGTTTGGTAGCTATGCCACAGGTAAGTGGGTACATGATGTATACGCCGAAGATGGAACAACTTACTCTTACGATAGCGATTACGATATTCTGGTAATAACACCAACAGAAAACTTTTCAAACAAAATAAAAATAGAGGAATCCATAAATGTGAAGTGCGTTGTGCCTGGCAGGGTAAAGACTTCTATTAATACGATTTTTCATGGCATAAAACATGTTAACAACGCGCTATTATATGGCAATTACTTCTTTTCCGATATTAAAAAAG
>JAHEEB010000852.1 GCA_024640925.1 Bacteroidota bacterium
GAAAATATACTGAACCTGTATTTACCGGCGCTGTACCAAAACCTCCACGAATAGGGATTATAAGAGAAGCGAAGATTGACAGGAATATAATAGCTTGTAAAGGTTTGTAATTTTGGGTTTTATCCTCTTTAAACAGAACAATACGTTTAAAGAAATATATAAATAGTATTACAATACTTACTCCAATTAAAATATATATCAAATTCTCATACCATTTCAATGAAGAAAAAGCACCTTTTGTATTATTTAAATAAATCAAAGGAGTTGTATCGAGCCTGAACCCCCATTCTTTATATAAAGGAAGATCGACAGATGCAAGCACAGAAAATATTGCTATTAGCAGAAAGCTATAACTTGTTATAGCTATTTTGAACCATCTGCCTTTAATAAAAATGCTTACTATCAATAAAAAAACCGGTAAAATTAAGAGATAGCCAATAGCAGATAAATCGAGCCTTAATCCATGATAAAAAACGTTGGGCCAAATGGTAAGGAATTCTCCCGACAATTTTATGTTATACAAAAGAAAAACCAGCTTCAAAAAAAAGAAGTATGCAAGCCAAAATATGAAATACCTGAGAATAAATCCCAATTTTACTTTCATGCTAATTGAAAAATTTAGCTTTTCACTTAATTGGGTGTAAAAATATAACCAATATTTAAGGAAAAAGTAACCATTAATTAATTTTAACAAATCCGATGAAAGAAAATTTTAAGTTGACATGGGTAAAAAAATAATCCCGATAAACATGGAAGAATATCGGGATCACATAAATCAAGTGAGATTTATCAATAAAGCAGCATTATGCCTCAATTTTCATATTGGCACGTTTTCTTTCATGTTCTGCAAGAAGTATTTTTCTTAAACGAATGCTTTTAGGAGTAACTTCAACATATTCATCATCCTGAATGTATTCCATTGCTTCTTCAAGAGAGAAAATAATAGCAGGAGCAATGCGGATTTTTTCGTCACTGCCTGAAGCTCTCATATTTGTTAGTTTTTTCGATTTAGTAAGGTTAATAACCATATCGCCAGGACGGTTGTTTTCTCCTACAACCTGACCCATGTAAATTTCCTTACCTGGATCAATAAAGAAATCGCCTCTATCCTGAAGCTTATTTATGGCATATGCTATAGCTGTTCCTGTTTCCATGGCTACCAGCGTACCATTCTGTCTTTCCTTGATTTCACCTTTCCAGGGTTGATAATCCTTAAAACGACTACCTGTAATAGCTTCGCCAGCAGTAAGGTTCATTATTTGAGAGCGGAAACCAATCAAACCACGGGCAGGAATTTCAAATTCAAGGTGAATCAGATCGTTTTTAGGTTGCATCACCAGCATTTCACCTTTTCGCTGGTTTACAAACTCAATTACTTTGCCGGCAGTTTCTTCAGGAGTATCTATTGTGAGGATTTCAATGGGTTCGCATCTCTTTCCATTTATTTCCTTTATAATAACCCGGGGTTTTCCAAGTTGAAGTTCATACCCTTCACGACGCATTGTCTCTACAAGAATTGCGAGGTGAAGAACACCACGACCATAAACTCGGTAAGCATCAGGGGAGTCAGTTTCTTCAACCCTCAAAGCAAGGTTTTTCTCTGTCTCGAGGAAAAGTCTGTCACGCAAATGCCTTGATGTAACATATTTACCTTCTTTTCCAAAAAATGGGGAGTTGTTAATAGTAAATAACATACTCATTGTAGGTTCATCAATTGGAATAGGAGGAAGTCCTTCTGGATTTTCCAAATTGCAAATGGTATCGCTGATTTCAAAACCATCTATACCAGATACAGCACAAATATCGCCACATTTTACCTCTTCAATTTTGCATTTTCCTAATCCTTCAAAGACAAATAACTCTTTAATTTTGGAGGTAACAACTTTACCATCTCGTTTTACAAGAGAAATCTGCTGTCCTGTTTTTACAGAACCTTTCAAAACACGCCCAATGGCGATTCGTCCGATATAACTGGAATATTCCAGGGAAGTAATAAGCATTTGAAGGTTACCTTCAATAATTTTTGGGGCAGGAACCTGCTCAATTATCTGATCCATAAGATAAGACACATCTGTTGAAGGGTTTTTCCAATCACCAGACATCCAACCATGCTTTGCAGAACCATATACTGTTTGAAAATCGAGTTGATCTTCAGTTGCATCGAGGTGGAACATTAGTTCAAACACTGAATCCTGCACTTCATCTGGTTTGCAATTCGGTTTATCAACTTTATTGATAACTACGATAGGTTTTAAACCTAACTCTATAGCTTTTGCCAGTACAAAACGTGTTTGTGGCATAGGACCTTCAAAAGCATCAACAAGCAGGAGAACGCCATCAGCCATATTCAACACTCTTTCCACTTCACCACCAAAATCGGCGTGGCCAGGGGTATCAATAATATTTATTTTATGTCCCTTATATTCAACGGAAACATTCTTGGCAAGTATTGTTATGCCTCTTTCTCTTTCCAGGTCATTGCTGTCGAGGATTAATTCCCCGGTTTGCTGGTTATCCCTGAATACTTTACATTGATGAAGAATACAGTCAACTAAGGTAGTCTTGCCATGGTCGACATGTGCGATTATGGCAATGTTTCGAATTGGTTTCATAAATCAGTAAATCCTCTCTTTCAAAATCTCATTTAAACACACGCTAAAAAAAAAGCCGCTACATATTACATGTGGCGGCATATCATGAATATTCTATTTATATCATTTTTTTGTCTTCTTTTTGCCAGCCTTTACCACAACTTGTGGGGCTTCTTTTACTTTCTTTTTTCTACGGCGGACTCCATAAGAACCATTACTGATTTTTCCTCTTCTTGATTTTATATCACCTTTTCCCATAGTTAAAGAACTTTCTGTTTGGCACGCAAATGTAGCTATT
>JAHEEB010000853.1 GCA_024640925.1 Bacteroidota bacterium
ACCCCGTTGGGCTCGGCAATCATCCATTTATAAGTATAGCTGCTGTCTCCTCCACTCGGGGTGGTCGCAAAACCAAGAATTCCTCCAGATTTATTGTAACATATAAGTTTATCTGATTCAATTATTCCCGGTGAAAATTCAGGCAATACTGTAATCGTATCAACATTTGTAGAAGAATAATAATAATATGGATATGAAGGCATAGACAAATGAAGCAAAGCACTAAAATATGTTGTTTGGGTCATTCCTTTTAAAAGATTATCAATAGTAGAACTTGCAGTTGAAGTATCTGCATTATGATACATCCATTGATATACTGGAGCACTAGGTGTCACCGTTAGCATATTGGCAGTATCGCCGGCATAAATTGTCTGAGAACAACACAGCGTGTATGTTTGAGAATAAGCCTTACTGAAAAGAAATATTCCCAGAATGATATAAAAAAGCTTCATCTTCATAATTGTAAATTCTGGTATAAGTTAAAATTTTAAGGACGCAAAAATAGAATGTTCGATGATATATCATACTGAAGCATCAAACTATTTGATATATCAATAATTATTTACAACCAGATAACCAATAAACCTGATAAGATGATTGAAAAAAATCCGGATAGAACCTACCCGGATTTCTTATTGAATTATTTCGAAATCTTTACCATTTTACTATAGTTTTTGAAAATTCTTCTCCATCTTCAGAATAAACTTTCAGTAGATAGCTTCCCTCGTCAAAAGAAGACATATCAATATTATTTTTCTCCTTCTCGATTTTCTTTTCCAATAGCAACTGACCAGAAATATCATACAAATGTATAATTGCTCCGGACTCACCACTACATTCAATGAATAGATTATCTTTTACAGGCAAAGGATAAATATGGAAGGTTTCATTTTCTGCTTCGCCAACCGAGCTTTCCGGAAGTACCTTGACAGCATCTTTTTTTGTTACAGAGTCCGAACAATTGTTCTCAGAACTTACCCATAGCGATACATCAAACAAACCAACGGTATAATAATATTTTATTGGTTCCATCTCAGTAGCTGGTTCAGCTTGTCCATAAAAATTCCATTTATAATTTTTAGCATTAATACAATTGTTTTCAAACTGAACAGCATCGTTAGGATGAATTGTTGCATTAGCTACCCTGAATTCAGCTTCAACAGGATCTACCAAAGCTTTTACTTCAATCGTATCGGTTGAACAACCCTTTTCATCAACAGAGTTCAAATACAAAACACTATCCTCAATTAAGGTTCCAAAATCAAAACGTGTGGAATTAAGGATAAACACTTTCCCCGCATCATACCAGCAATTGTTCTTAAGAGGGTTAGTAATATTGATTTTTACAGAATCGTTCCTACAATATATGTTCTTCAGATCGGTTACAGGATCCGATAATTTTTCTCTCACGGTTAACTTTACAACATTACTAACATCATCACTTCCACATGCATCTGATGCCAAACGTTGATAATAAGAAACATTTTTAATTATACCCGGTGAATAACTCATATTTGTATCACTGGGTAAAGAAACCCAATTTAAACTATCTGAAGAATAATACCATTGATATTCAATAGGTAATTTTCCATTGATCGGGCTGGTAATACTGATTAATTCATTTGCCGGAGTATTAAAACACACATCCTGATTATACCCTATGTTTCCCTGATTAAAACCACTGGAAACAGAAATAACACAGGTATTTGTTTGTCTCTCGCCTGCACCACCATCGACATAACAGGTATAGGTTGTTGTGGAAGATAAGGTTCCTATAGATATTGTAGTACCTGTTTCTTTCATATCCACACCGTTTTCCTGCCAGCGGTATGTGTAACTTTGATCTCCACCGGTTGGGACTGTTGTAAAACCAATAGTACCAACTGTTTCGTTACTACACACACCTCTGCTTTCAGTTATAGTTCCAGGACTAAATGCTGGTATAACCGTAACAGTAATTATATTTGTTTCATAAGTATTGGGACCATCCGTTTGTACAGCATAAAATTCAAGTGTCTCAGTCATTGAATTAATAACACCATAATCATAGTAGGGACCTTGATCTCCCAAAGAAATCCAATCACCAGTCATAGTTCTGCAATACCAAACAATACTGGGAGCGTAATCACTAGATAACGATTGTGCATCTTCTCCATAATATATAGTTTGGTCACAACATATTGTGTGAGGCTGAGAATATGCTTTGGATAACATCATAATTCCAAAGCCAATTAAAATTAATCTTTTCATAAATGTGAGTTTAGTAATCAATTTTCATTATTTCCTTACAATGGTTTTTGTGTAGACCTTTCCATCTATTGAAATAATTTTTAAAAAGTAGGTACCACTTTGTAATGAAGATAGATCAATTGAATTTTTATTTTCAAGATTTTATGTTAGTATAACCTGCCCCGATATATTGTAAATAAAGGCCTGAACAACGGAAATCTCAGATTCAATAGTTAGTTTATTTGAAACAGGAAGGGGATAAATACGAATAGCTTCATTTTCTGCTTCGCTAACTGAGCTTTCCGGAAGTACCTTTACAGCTTCTTTTTTTGTTACAGAGTCCGAACAATTGTTCTCTGAACTTACCCATAACGATACATCAAACAAACCAACGTTGTGATAATACCTTATTGGTTCCAGTTCTGTGGATGGATCAGCCTGATCATAAAAATCCCACTTATAATTTTTAGCATTAATACTTTTGTTTTCAAACTGAACCGGATTGTTCGGATAAATTGTTGCGTTAGCTACCCTGAATTCGGCTTCAACCGGATCAACCAAGGCTTTTACTTCAATTGTATCGGTTGAACAACCCTTTGCATCAAGAGAGTTCAAAAACAAAACACTATCCTTTGTTAGTTTCCCCATGTCGAAAAGGG
>JAHEEB010000854.1 GCA_024640925.1 Bacteroidota bacterium
TGCAAACTGCATTGGCTAAAAGATATTATGACCTTTTCAAGGTTTTAGTCAAAAATGCAAATGGGGTAACCAGGGTAACTTTCTGGGGAGTCAATGATGGTCAATCGTGGAAAAATGGCTGGCCAATAAAAGGCAGAAAAGATTATCCACTCTTATTTGACCGCAATAATCAGCCAAAACCAGCATTTGATGCTGTCATTAAATGTGCTGGTGATAAGGTCAAGGATGAAGAATAAACCGGCTTTTTTCTAATAGCAAATAACCGGATTACATAATTTTTTAAGAAGCTGTCCAAAAAGTTGATAAATAGCCGCGAAGACTCCAAAACACAAAGGTATCACAAAGGTTAATATCTTTAAAATAAAAACTTTGTGAATCTTTGAGGCTTAGTGTTTTTGTGGCCAATTCACTCGGATATACCTTTTTGGACAGCCTCATTTCATTCCACTTCGGCAACAATAGCCACATAGTTTTTCCCATATTTTTTTGCGCATTTTGGGCAGGTTGTATACCACATATACCATTTTTTAATGTTCAACCCTTTCGATTTGACAACTGCCTCATAATCCTTGCACCATTTTGCAGTTTCCTTTAAAGCTCCTTCATATACCTTACTGTAAAATTTTCCACTGAATGTTACAAGATTTTCGTCTGGTATTTCCTTATCAATTGCGAGATATACATCCATATTCCATTTCGATGTATGATCAGAAAGGCAAAGCCAGTCAGGTATAGTTGCGTTGGCTGAAGATACCTTTCGGTCGAGCCGTTTCATTACTTTACCAAAAGTTATTGGCATGTAGAACAGAGTAAGCACGCTATCCTTTATGAACTTTTTGTTATTCCATTCAATAAGTTTATCATCCCAAAGAGCAGGATCAAAAGGAGGACAGCATGTGGTAGAAGTTTCATTTTCTTTCATGATTTTGTTTTTTTTTTGGGTTAATATTTAATACACAATATTATTCAACCGGATTAACCTGAAAACGTAAAACTGTTTTTAGCTTCTCAGGAGCAATTTTTCGTGCATCTGACAGATAAATTTCCCGATGCAATCTATTTTTCCTTTCGACATTATTTTGAGCAGCAAATTCTTCCATTTGATGAAAGCTTTCCGGCTCATTGTCATAACTTCCGACATGCATCATCTGAACACACAGGCATTCTTCAATTATCTCAAACTTGGCATAATTAAGCAATTCATGTGGTTTTTTTTCTTTTGTACGTTCAATAACCTCTCTGGCAAATTTGTCGGTAACAAAATCCGGCTGACGGATCATCAGGTTAAAAATCAATTCATCTTTATTTAGTATGCCATCATTTCGCTTTTTTGCTTCTTCACGAATATCCCAGACACCTTCAAGCGGAAATACAGTATATTCAAAATACCCGTCTGGGGCAAAACCCGACTTAGAACTCATTTTTACGGCATAAGACAATGAATATAAGACAGAAATGTATTCACTGAAAAAATTATCGTTTGGATTACCTTTACCTTCTAAACTAAAAAATTTAAAAGCTGGAATTTGTATTAATTCCGGTTTTGTTTTTGGCAGATAAAGCAACTTATCTTGTTTTTTCCAGTCGTATTTCATATTTTTTGATTTTATCAAACCTGTAACAAAGATGACAATGTTTAATGACAACATTATGTCAGTATTATTCAGGAATATGAAAATACTTTCACACTTTTTTAAAACAAAAAAGCTAAAGTCACAAGGACTTTAGCTTTTAATATTTTAATAAAGTACCTTTTACAATTTAATCACTTGCTGAACGGTTGAACCCTCAGGAGTTACAACTTCAATCAGATACATTCCGGCTGCGAGGTTTGTTAAATCCATTTCCGTAGTTGTTGTTTCAATGTTCTTTGAAAGAATAACTGCACCATTAATTGTAGTCAATCTGATAGAACCAACTGTAGCTTCGGGTAAAACAACTTTAAATGTACCAACAGCAGGATTTGGATAAAGTTGCATTGAAATATTGTCTGAAGTATGAATTGAAACTTTATCTGTAATTGTAAGAATTCCATCAGAATATGTTATGCTGTAATTCGATGCAGAGCCTGTGCTAAATACAGCGGCTGATGGAGTAACAGTATGAGTGCCTACTTCTGTTGATGAAGGAGTATAAGTTACACTACTGATGGCATCAGAACCAACAAGACCATTGGCGGTGAAAGAATAAACAGGTGTTGTACCAAATGCGGCAGATACATCGTTGGCTTTTACAGTAAGTGCTTTCTGGGCAACTACAATAGAAAGTGTTTTCGAAATTGAATCGTACGTTGCATTTCCGGGCTCATAAGCTTTTATAACAATAGTACCTGTACCTGTAATAGTAACCGTATTCGAAGATATAGTTGCCGGACCCGATAAAACTGAATAGGTTGTGCTGGCAGTTCCTGTAGCATCAACAGTTGATTTCGCAATAACATCAAATGCTGCATCACCATATATTTTTGAGCCAACTGCATCAAATGCCATGGTTTGGCTATTAAGAACTGTAAACTTAATTTCGTTGGTCGTATATGTTTTTGTTCCATCAAAACCTTCACAAACAACATAGTAAACTCCTGTCTGGGCAAATACCGGATTAACAGTATCTTTTGTTGCTGAATTAAACTCTGATGTATAAGGGCCACCACTAACAGAGGAGTATTTCCATAAGAAAGTTTTCATGCTGTCAAGACTTTCATTTTTAACCAGGTGTAATGAAATTCCAGAACTACCAATGACTAAACGTTGGTCACCAACTGGTTCAATCTGGAAAGGATCTCGGGCATAAATTATTGTGTAATTCGTTGTGGTATCAAAGGCAATGATCCTGTCACCTGTAGTTCGAATCTGGTTTGTATTAATTACATTGGTAACATTAGAGA
>JAHEEB010000162.1 GCA_024640925.1 Bacteroidota bacterium
CTGAAGAACCTTTGAACCCGTGACTTTTGAAACACAATCAGCATCATCGGGACTCCATACAACTGCAGCATCTACCTGTTCTTTTTTAAACAAATCTGCTGCATCAATTGCATTTCCAACTTTAACAGGAACTATATCGTTATAGGTCAAATTTCCTGCTTCCAGAAGCCACAAGAGAAAAGTATGACTTGGGGTCATTTCGGCAAAAGCGATTTTTTTACCTTTCAGATCAGAAACGTTATTTATACCTCTCCTGACAACGATAGCATCACCCCCACGAGACCAGTCAGCTTGAAAAACAATTTGTGGTTCAAATTCTTTAAACCCTTCCATTTCTGTTGTAAAAGCGTCGACTGTAGCCCACAAAAGGTCTATCTCACCAGCTTTCCAAGCATTTCTTGAATCATTGAAATCGTCAAGTACCTTAAAGTCAACCGTAAATCCATAATCTTTATAATACCTGCTTTCTTCCGAAGGTTTAAAACCTTCATTGAAATATTCTCCTCCCGCATAACCACCCCAGGTAACAACCCCGATTCTTATTACTTGTTCTTTACCAGAAAATGTCTTTTTGTCTCCGGAACTACCGGATGGTGCTATAACCTTAAGCAAATTTGTTTTGTACACAGCAAATACTAATCCGCCTATAATTAATATTACGATTAATAATTTCGAAAATGGTGTGAGTTTTGAAGTTTTCATGATTCATTAAGTTAAAAAAGGTGTTTATAATTGGTATCTTGGTTGTCGGTTTTCGATTGTTCCAGTTTCTCTGCTTCAGGAACACCTGTTAAAATATCATGTGTTAGAGCTTCTTCAACATGTTCCGGAAGCTTGTAATTATTGCCACTGATAAATAATGAAGTGCCTTCTTTGTCAATCTTTTCAAGGAGTTCTAATCCCCTTTGTTCATATACGCCATTTTGAAGGTCAACACTATCGATAAAATTAGCTGATAATTCTATAAAACGTTCCATCTCGCCAATCTTGCTGCTCACATCATCAACAACCGCTTCCATGGCTTGATCAAACATCATTTTTTTGTCGGGATCACCATTAATGATGTTCATTGCACTTCGCATTGCTGAATAACTGGAGCGGATAGCTGCACGTTCCTGTTTCCGCATTCTAACCTCATTCTCAATATCTTTTACAAGGTATCCGGAGTTCTTATGGATTTTGGTCAGAACCTTGTACAATATCTCCATTTTTTCATATAAATCGTAAAATCTTTTATTTGCTTCTTCGAGTCTGCCATATTGCCTGGTATTTACCGCCACCAGCTCCATATTACCTTTTTTCTTTGCTTGCTCTGCAATTTCCAGGCTTTGTTTCATCTCCTGTGCATTCTGATCAATAATGGTTTTTAGCTTTGCCATTTGCCCCTTCAGTTTGCCAATATGATGATCCATTTCACTCAAATTCTTGTAAAGGTATTCAACATATGTTTCGAGAATAGCAATTGGATTAATCTGGACAAATAAACTCGTAATCCAGCGCATAGCTGATTTGTAAAAGAACCAAATCAGGTTTCTGAATTTTTTATCAAGAAGTATATATAAAATAGCCCCCAAAGCGGCAAAAAGCAATGCAGCATGAAGACCATTTTGCAACAATGTAATAATAAAAGGAAGAATTCTGTATAATAAAATAGCTCCGCCAACAATAATTCCACCTAAAAAGATTGTGCCGGTAATTCCCTCAGGACGTTTCCAGAATGACTTAATATTCATTTGGTTAAGTGATGGACTCATAATGTTTTTATCTTATCGATGTTTATACTTATTTGGTTTTTCAGGTAGTCAAAAGTATACAAGAATCTGTTTTGAGTACTACTAATTTTTGTTTTTGATTCTTCTATTTTCTTTTTTATTTCTGAAATTTCAATCTGATTTTTGGTTATTTCTTCTGTTAGTTTTTGTATCTCTTTAGCCTTTGATGCATTTGTTGCTTCTATGCTTTTAATGCTATCCTCCTTACTTTTAACCTGATTTTGTGTCTCGCTCTGCAGAGTTGCATTAAACTTCTCTTTTTCAGCTTCAAGTATCTTTATATAGTAATCTCCACTCTCCATTATCCTGGCTTTAGTTAGACCCTTGGTGGAAAGGGTTGCCATAACTGTCTGAAATTTAATCTTCTCATCCAGATTAAGAGTTTGCATGGCTTTAAGAGCTTCCATAAACTCAATATAATCTTCTCCAGGTAGATTATTCTTCTCTATTGCTTTTAACAGAGAAGTTAATACCTTATCGTCTAATTGATTTTCGGAGCTATCTTTTTTATCAGTTTTATCAATTTTATCGGTTTTCTCAGTTGCTTGAATAGTTGGCGTTTTAGGACTAATATTAGCTTTAACCGGAATATTAGCTGACTCTTCAACACTTTCGACAAAGAGCCCCTTAAGTTTTTTAAAATCCATATGAAGTAGCTATTTTAGAAGATACTAATATAAAAAAATATTAAATACCGATCTCTTATATCTACAGATTTTTAATCTCCTTAACCAAGGAATCGCTTTAGATAACCATGTATTAACAACTGTTGATCCTGAAAAAGCCTATCCCAATTGAGAAACATCTTATTAATCTTATTTTTGATCAAGAATTATGCTACTGTAATTTTGCTATTTTAAAACATACTTTCCAGCAAATTCCTCATCTCATCATAATTCAATGCTATCGGGAATTGAGGATAATCGTTGATTACGTTTTGAGGAGGTCTGTAAAGAAATGCTTTATCTGCCTGTTCGAGCATGCTCATATCGTTATAAGAATCGCCAAAAGCAATAACCTCGTAATTTAAGCTTTGTAAGGCTTTAACAACCATTCGCTTCGGATCTTTCTGACGTAATTTGTATCCTGTAATTCTGTTTGTTTCATCGACTTCAAGCGAATGACAGAAAAGTGTAGGATAATCAAGTTGTCGCATAAGAGGATCGGCAAATTCGACAAATGTGTCGCTCACAATAATCACCCTGGAAACAGATTGCATCCACTTTATCATTTCCATCGCTCCATCTAGTGGTTTAAGTGTAGCAATCACATCCTGTATATCCTTTAATTTTAAACCATGTTTATCAAGAATCTTTAGCCGGTAATTCATCAATTCATCATAGTCTTTGATATCGCGGGTTGTAAGTTTCAATTCTTCTATACCGGTCTTTTTCGAAACATTTATCCATACTTCGGGCACAAAAACACCTTCGAGGTCAGAACAGATTACATGCATAGTTTAAAATCCTTAATTAATTTGTGGTTTAAATATAATGATTCGTTTCGTTTTACACATGATATTTTTGAATCAGGTACTTTTTGAAATCACCGTAATTATTGATGAGCTTATCAAATTTCTCCTCTTTATCTTCCAATCCGGAAAGACTCTTTGGTAACTCCGGATCTATATTTAAAAGGTTGTTTATTTCTTCCGGAAATTTAGCCGGGTGAGCAGTTTCCAAACTCACACAAACCTGTGCCGGTTTATTGGCTTCTTTTTCTATGGCAAGGTATTGACATAATCCTTCCCAACCGACAGCACCATGTGGTTCGAGAATAATTCTATGCCGATTATAAACCTTCTGGATGGTTTCCCTTGTGGTATTATCTTCGATACTGATGGCAAACATGTTTTCTTTCATTCTCTCCAAATCGGGCTTATTAATAATCTCGCCCTTTTCGTTCATTACGCCTCCGTAAAGCGACACAATACGGGCCATATTGCTCGGGTGACCGACATTCATTGCACTTGAAATGCAATTGCGCGATGGTACAATAGTCTTATAGTTTCCTGAAGCAAAATATACCGGAACCTCGTCATTTTTATTGGTCGATACAACAAACTTCTTCACTGGTAAGCCCATCTTTAGAGCAAGTAATCCTCCCATAAGATCGCCAAAATTGCCTGAAGGTACCGAGAATATAATTTCGTCTCCTTTTTTAATATCGCACAATCTCACATAGGCATATATGTAATAAACAGCCTGTGGAAGCAACCTCCCGATATTAATGGAATTGGCCGAAGAAAGATTCAAATATTCCAGTTCGGAATCATTAAACGCTTGTTTTACAAGGTGCTGGCAATCGTCAAATTTTCCATTAAGGGCAATAATCTGAACATTTTTATGTAACGTAGTCATTTGTTTTCGCTGACGGGCAGTTACTTCAGTTTCGGGAAAAAGCACAGCAATATTAATGTTGTCTAATCCGTAAAAAGCATTTGCCATTGCACTGCCTGTATCACCTGATGTGGCAGTTAGGATAAGCAGCTTACGATGTTCTTTTTGTAAAAAATATTGCATCAATTGTCCCATCATACGGGCTGCAAAATCCTTAAATGAAGCTGTTGGACCCTGATCAAGCCGCATAATGTATTTATTGTCATATACTTTTTCCAGGGGAACATCGAAATTATATGCAGTTTTTGTCATTAAAGCCAGCTTGCTTGAAGGAATGGTATCAGATAAAAACTTTGATATAACTGCAAAGGCAATTTCATGATATGCTTTTCCTGAGAGGGAAGCCAGCTCTTCTTTCGTAAACTGGGGTATTTGTTCAGGCATATACAGTCCGCCATCTGGCGCCAATCCCTTAATTAATGCCTCACTAAAAGTAACTTTCGGGGCTTTTAAATTTGTAGAAGAATATAGTATTTCAGACATGGTTAATTTCTTAAATTATTGATTCAAGATATTTAAATTCAGCAGGGCCAAAATTAATCAATGATTCTATTTTCATATCAGCAAAATCAAATTTCGTTGAATGAATTTGATCAGAATCAAGCAGAACAACTGCTTTCATTTGTGCCGACTTAGCTGATAGAAGGCCAACCATCGAATCTTCAAAGGCTACAGAACAAACAGGATTTATTTTAAGCTTTTTGCAGGCTGATATATAAATTCCTGGGTGAGGTTTACCAAAACGTTCGAAATCACCCGAATATACAAGCTGAAAATATTTGTTCAGATTAAACCGATCAAGTATTTCACCTATATGTTCCATTGATGAAGCAGATGCAAGACCAACAGGCAGGCGTTTCGATTCCCAAAATTTCAGAACATCATGTGTACCAGGTCTTAGTTCACATTGCTCTTTCATAAGAACTATTACGTGCTTGTTAATATCATTGACAAGAGAAGCAACATCTTTTGTTGGTTTCACAATTCTCGAATACCAATGATTCACGGTTTCTAATGAGGGCAAACCGGCAGTTTTCACACAATCTTCTTCTGTTATAAGAACTCCCTGTTGTTTAAAAATCTCTTTTTTAGCTTGTCTCCAAATTGGTTCGGTGTCCACCAGGGTACCATCCAAATCAAAAATTACTCCTTCAATCTTCATTTAAAAATCGATCAATTATTATACATTAGCTACCCTGATAATATCGGCAAAGACTCCAGCCGCAGTAACATCAGCACCTGCTCCATATCCTCTGATAACCAAAGGATCTTCATGATATCGTTCTGTTGTTAACAGCAAAATATTGTTGCTTCCTTCAAGCGGATATGCCGGATGCAAAATATCTACTTCCTGCAGGCCAATCTTTGCTATGCCCTTATCAAGACTTGCAATAAATCTTAATCTAAGTCCCTTTTCGGTTATGGTACGTCTTTTTTCTTCAAATTCCACATCATATTTTGTTACTTTTTGCCAAAAATCGTCGAGTGAGCCTTCAAAGCATTCAGCAGGAAGGAATGTTTCAATAAGTACATCCTTTTGTTCAATGGGATAACCTGCTTCACGGGCAAGAATAACCAATTTTCTTACAACATCAATACCGCTAAGATCGATGCGTGGATCAGGTTCGCTAAACCCTTTCTCCATAGCCATCTTAATAGCTTTACTCATAGACACATCGCTACTCAGCGCATTGAAAATAAAGTTCAATGTTCCTGATAAAACAGCTTCGAGTTTAAGAATTTTATCCCCGCTCCTACTCAAATCGTTTATTGTATTAATAATCGGCAACCCTGCTCCTACGTTGGTTTCGTACATAAATTTCACATTGTGCGAAAGAGCAGTTTTTTTTAAGTCGCGGTAAAGCTCATATTCCGACGAACATGCAATTTTATTCGATGTAACAACTGAACCATACGACGAAAGAACTTTCTTATATAAAGAAGAAACCTGTCCTTCGGGAGTACAATCGACAAACACACTATTACGTAAATTAATTTCTGAGATAGCCTCTACAAATTTATTCAGGTCTGCAGGCTCACCCTTTTCGATCAATTCTTTATAATTTAATAAATCTATTCCTTCCGGATCAATAATCATCTTCTTTGAACGGCAAATTCCAACCACATTTACTTTTAATTTGTGTTCCTCTAAAAGATGATTTTGTTGTTGTATAATTTGTTTGATTAGACTTCCGCCTACCGTACCAATTCCGACCATATACACATGTAATTCCTTATAATGACTGAGAAAAAATCCTTCGTGAATTACATTGAGAGCCTTTTTCAGGCTCCTTTTATTTATTACAACTGAAATATTTAACTCTGAAGAACCCTGAGCAGTTGCAATGGCGCTTATTCCATTCCGCCCAAGAGCCTGAAATAGGGTTGCTGAAATACCAGGGGTATTTTTCATCTGTTCCCCAACAATAGCTATGATGGATAAATCTCTTTCAATGGCAACACGAACCTCATCACGAATTTGAATTTCCGCTTCAAATTCCTTCTCAATAGCAGCAACAGCAATTTGTGTGTCAAAGGGTGCTATTGCAAATGTTATAGAATATTCAGAAGAAGCCTGGGTAATCAGGATAATATTCACATCTGCACGCGCAAGAGCACCAAACAATCGAGATGAAATACCCTTTGTTCCCATCATTCCAGGTCCCTGTAGGGTAACCAGATCGATATCGTCAATGGAAGAAACTCCTTTAATGGGCGAACCACCTGTTTGTGCCTGAGATTTCTCAATAATTGTAGTACCAGGGGCCTCCGGATTAAAAGTATTCTTAATTATTATTGGAATTTTCTTTTGCAGTGCAGGTTGAATAGTTGGAGTATAAACAACCTTGGCACCAAAGTGTGCCAGTTCCATAGCTTCGGCATAGGATAATGATTCTATGGCAAAAGCTTTCTTAACTTTCCTCGGATCGGCAGTCATAAACCCATCGACATCTGTCCAAATTTCTAAGATTGTGGCATTCAATGCTGCAGCATAAATGGCTGCAGTATAATCGGAACCTCCCCTTCCAAGCAAAGTGGTTTTTCCTTCTGAATCGGATCCGATAAAACCCGGAACCACACAAATGCCATTAAAGTCCTTATATTGTTTACTAATATTTGCATTTGTAATCTCAAAATTAACAACTGCATTTAGATAATTACTGTCCGTTTTTATCAGGGTACGTGAATCGATAAATATGGCATTATCAAAAGCATTCGCTATGATGGTTGCAGATAGCAATTCGCCATAGCTAAGTATTCTGGCACGGGTTTTTGAAGTTAAATCACTCAGAAGGTATACACCTTCGAGTATGTCGTTTAATTCTTTTAACATCGAATCGACTGCAAAAAGCACCGTTTTTTTTTCGGAAGTTGTTGTAATTTCGCGCACAGCTAAAGAATAGCGTGCGCTAATATCATTTAAAAGGTTTTTGTACTCTGGGTTTTTTGAAGCAGCCATGGCTGATACCTTTTCAAGTTGATCGGTTACACCCTGAAAAGCCGATACAACAATAATCAACGGCTTCTGTTTAAAGCCAGCAATTTCCATCACCCGTTTAATCCTGTCGGGTGAGCCTACTGATGAACCTCCAAATTTCAGTACTTTCATTTCCTGTAATTTTAATTAATATAAATTTTTCTG
>JAHEEB010000855.1 GCA_024640925.1 Bacteroidota bacterium
AACTTGATGCCAACCAGGTAACATTAGTTGCTGTAAGCAAAACAAAACCTGTTGAAGATATTCTTGAACTGTATGAACTTGGGCAACGAGATTTTGGTGAAAACTATGTTCAGGAATTGGTTGATAAGCAAGCTTTACTTCCTAAAGATATACGCTGGCATTTTATTGGTCATTTGCAAAGCAATAAAGTAAAATACATTGCTCCTTTTGTTAAATTAATACATTCGGTTGATAGCCTGAAATTATTGCAAGGAATAGACCTTGAAGCAAAAAAAAATCAAAGGATAATTGATTGTTTGCTACAAGTTAAAATTGCCAAAGAAGAAACCAAATTTGGAATTTCACTTGGTGATATCCTTACCCTTTTAGATTCAACTGAATACAAAAGCTTGAAAAATATAAGCATAAAGGGCTTTATGGGAATGGCAACATTTACTTCTGACCAAAACCAGGTAAGAGAAGAATTTAAAGAGCTGAAAAAAGCTTTTGAAATAATTAAATCTGCCTATTTCAGAAATGACAATACCTTTTCGGTTATCTCTATGGGAATGTCTGATGATTTTCAAATAGCCATTGAGGAAGGATCAACAATGATAAGGGTTGGTAGTATTATTTTTGGCGAGAGAAACTATTCTGTAATTTAAAAACACTGTTTTCAAGGGTTAACCCAAACTGAATCAATAGTTTATATTTGCATAAATATCTAAATTTGGGATTAACTTTTAGCTCCACTCTTCTATAAATAGCTTTCCACCAGTTTCACCAATTCAAGGTGTAGTGCTCTCTTCTCTTTTGCATCCTTCATAATATTGTTAACTAAATAATCTTTGCATTCAGATATAATTTTATCAGAAGAATTGTGAATATTTTCCTCTATTACAGAGAAAGCTTCAATGGCTATCTGGTAATCTCCCTTTACAAAATTTTCAGCAAAAAGGAGAAGATAAGCACTGTAATCGATACCAGATTGCCAACAAGTTGTTATCAAGCGTGTCCGATATCTGTCGCAACGCTTCTTAGTAATTTCGCTAATTATATAAGGAACTGCTTCCCTATCTTTAATCTGATCCAGAATACTGAATACCTCATCGGTTATCTTATCATTGGTATGTATTTCCAGTAAATCGAACATTAAAGGGATAATCTCTGCTCTCCCGGTTTTCCTGATTTCGTCAAGTGTATGTAAAATAACTTTCTCATTATTACTCAGAAAATTTTTTTCTATCTCCTTGTAATATTTATCTCTCTTTACTGTTTCTTTTTTATCTGTCTTTTCCATAGTCCTTGATAAGTTTAATACGAAATTAGTTTAATCTGTAAAACATTGCTTGTTTTTGTATCGATTTTATATCGATCATCAGACCTATGACCAATAATCCAGATAATATCTTCGCCCGAACACAGAATCCAGCATTCTTCTTTATCAATTAACGAAAATTTATTGTCGGTAAAATAATCGCTGAGCTTTTTACTTCCTTTCATTCCAAAAGGGTAAAAAGAATCACCTGCTCTCCATTTTCGTATAATTAGCGGAAATTGAACCTTATCTAAATCAAATGAAGCAACGCTTTTAGATCTGTCCATCACAAAGTTTTGAAGGCTAATCTTTGAGAGTAATAATTTTACAGGAGTTTCAACTTCAACATCGCTAAAATGAATTTGAAAGATTTGAGAAAGCTCATCTTTTTCGGTTTTTTTAATAATGAAGGTTGTTCTATCGTTTACCATCTTATGTGTTCGAGAATAGAAAACAATACCCGGAGTGCTTTCTACTGCCTTAAAAATGTCTTTTATAGTTTCAAAGGAAAAATTAAAGGGAGACAAAATTTCGAAAAGGATTGCCGGAGAAATTCCCGATTTTAACATTTTTTCTTTATCCAGATAGAAGCATTCACCAGAAGGTTTAATCAGTTCGGAATAAATTGAAGAAATATACTGTTGGAAAATTGTGTCGGCTTCTCCTAAAAATTGAGTGGTATTTGCCACTGAAGTCAGAAATGAAGGATTTAACTGTTTAAAAATTGGGATAATATCGTGTCTGATTTTGTTTCTCAGATATTTTGTTTCGGAGTTGCTTGAATCTTCGCGATAATGAATATTCTGAACGTTTACATAGGTTTCTATCTCCTGACGGGATGCAAATAAAAGAGGCCTGATAACCATGCCACTGGATGCTTTTATCCCCGATAATCCCCTGATTCCTGTTCCCCTGGTGAGATTAATCAAAAAGGTCTCTACTAAATCATTCATATTATGGGCTGTGGCAA
This sequence comes from Bacteroidota bacterium, assembly GCA_024640925.1. GTDB lineage: Bacteria > Bacteroidota > Bacteroidia > Bacteroidales > UBA10428 > UBA10428. Next base: position 2,268 of record JAHEEB010000855.1, read on the forward strand.
TCTTCTGAAAATCATTTTGCATAGCTAAATCATGAAACCAGTTGTACCGAAGTTCACGGGCAGCCATCTGTATCGATATTTTTAAATCGGAAGCATTTTGTTTGGTTTCGAACCTTGTCGTAAAAAATTGTATGGCATTCTTTTTACAATAATCCGCAACAAATTCCTGGTCCATTTCCGATTCTTGTCCACGAAGCTGGAAATTACAATGTGCTACAGCAATTCTGAAATGTGCTTTCTGAAATAAATTCAGCATAGTCATAGAATCGATACCACCACTAACAGTCAATAAGATAGTATCTTCAGGGTTAAATAAGGTTTTTTCTTTTAAAAAATCGAGAAATCGTTCAAGCATGTTGGTTTTTTGTTAGTAAATCATTAATTGCAGAGGCTTTTAACAAGCATTCCTCATATTCCTTATCTGCATTGGAACATCCTGTAATTGCCCCACCAACCATATACGAAAGATACTTATTTTCCGAATTATATTGTAAACTCCTTATAACAACATTCAGATCAAAATTATTCTCCGGAGTAATATATCCAACAGAGCCCGAATATAGTCCCCTTTTTGTTGATTCATGTTCTTCAGCAATTTGCATTGCCTTAATCT
>JAHEEB010000856.1 GCA_024640925.1 Bacteroidota bacterium
TGTTAATCCTGTGAAATTGTGTGCAAATGGGCTGCCAACCGGTTGCGATAAGGACATTCCCGTCCAGATCAAGAATAGCAGCAACCGTTCCGTTGATATTTGTAAAACTTTCACAAAGTCGCCTTAATTCATCAATATCAAATATTTCTGTTAAATGATATTTCATATCTGCGGTTTACTTATGTTTGATTTCGTCAATGCTATAATTTACCAAATCATTATATTCTTGTTGGATAAAGAGATTTCGGTTTATCCCAGAAAACCCTTTAATTTTGAATAATACTAAAGTTACATCAATATTTTAATTAATCCTTCTATCGCACAACAGAAATATATATAAGAAACCTGAAAGCGTTTTTACTGCACCCATACTTACCCACTTCTTATACTTATCGATGTGTTACAAATTTCTTTTTATTTATATGCAAGTTAAAGCAGCGATTCTAATACTGTTTCGTCTTTTATGGTAATCAAATCGAAGTGTTAGTGTAAAACTATTTTAACAAATAAAAGATGTTGTTTATGAAACAAAACGTTAATAAAATGAAAGTCAAGCCAATGGGAATTGGCCTTTCAATCTTGCATTTTGGTATACCTTCTGCGATTCTTTGCTTTTCCATTTATTTTGTAATGCAGAAACTATTTCAGAATGGAACAAATCATTTCATCAATTTCTATATTTCAATTGTTATTCCTTTAGCCTTGATGCTCGTGGCATCATTACTTGCATATAAATTCGAAGGGAATAATATTAAATGGGAAACATTTGCTGAACGTTTCAGACTCAGGAGAATGACAAAACAAGACTGGTTATGGACGTTGATATTATTTCTGTTAATGGTTTTTTTTCAAGTTTCTCTTTCTTTTACATCTAAATGGTTAATTCAATTCGAATTGTTTGGTCCTCCCGATTTTTTACTGCCTGCCATAGATCCACGAACAGAACTAAAAATAATAACGGATAATTTCATGGGGATTCCCTTGAAAGGTCAGTGGTGGATAGCAATAGTTTATTTTGGTGCTTTATTATTCAATATTTTCGGAGAAGAATTTTGGTGGCGTGGATATATTCTTCCCAGGCAGGAACTTGTCTTTAAAAAATGGACATGGGTAATTCATGGACTTTTATGGACTTTATTTCATGTTTTCTGGAAATGGAATCTGATCATCTTATTACCTGTGTGTTTATCTCTGTCTTACATTGTTTACAGGCAAAAAAACACATGGATAGGAATTATAGCTCATCTGGCGTTTAACAGTATTCCTTTAATAGGATTGATAATCGGAATCATTGGATAAATTCACCAACAAGAAAAACAAGCTAATTATCTGTGTTTTGCGTGTTTAGCTAGATAGAATAAAGCCACGAAAGAAAATCACCTTATTTGAGCGAATGGGTCCTTAAAGATTGCTTTAACAATTTCTAAATCGGTTAACACTGAACTTAATCTTAACATTTCAATAACCTTTTAAACATAAAGCTGATCGAAAATAAAAACGATCGGCTTTATGGCTCTAAAAGCAGCAGTTTCAGGTAGTTCTCACGTGTAAAGTCATTCATATTGATATCTTCAAAGGAAACCGTATGATTATAAATGACTAATTTATCACTGTTTATTTGTCTTTAACCAACAATCCAAAAAGTTTATCTCAATTTTATATATATTGCGTCTCTAAAAAAAATCAAATGATGAAACATCTTTTGTTTTACATAGGTATCGCTTGTATAGGACTTCTTACAGCATGTGACAAAGACAAAGAAGAGGAAAAAGGGAATGAAACAAGTTGTCGGATAACTCAGTACGGGGAAGCAAATTCTAATGTATATCCTTATTCCATAAGCTATCTGGGTGATAAAATTAGTATTCGCTATAATTATAACCTTGTAAAAGTAAAAATCGATGGGAAAGATACTGTAACGAAAGTATTGAACGGTATAGACAGCCTTAGTTATATTGGAGACTTTGTTTATCGGATTTATTACATGAATACCAATAAAGAGGTTGACAGATATTATGAGTTTGAAAATGACGGTTCGAAAATTATTTCACGCAGAGAATTTAATTCGGGATCCGATTTTGCATCGTTCAGTAAAGAATACTTTGAATATTCCAATGGCAATATCAGCCATGCAATGCTGATAAAATATTTTACCTCTAATCTTGAAAATCCGGTTGATACGGTTCACACATGGTATAAATATAATGGCTCTGGAAATCTCACGGAATCGGTTTGTGTAAATAATTATGAGCACGAAAATCTCTATGTTTCCGACTCCATTATTAAAGAATTTAAGGTTTATGACAACAAGAAAAACCCATACTATGGATGGCTTTTCCCCGAAATGCAGGACAATTGTTTGTCTAAAAATAATTGGATTAAATATAAATACACTCAGAAAATAAACGGAGTAGTTGCAGTAACAGGCACTACAGAATTAACATATGAATATAACGAAAATAACTATCCTCTGATTGGTGAATATGAATGCGAGTATTAATAAATATATTGGAGTTATTTTCGACTTTAATGGCACGCTTTTCTGGGATACACATTATCATAACGAAGCCTGGGATTTATTTCTTGAGAAGCATTCCATTCAGCTCAACAACAAAGAAAAAAACCGCAGAATACATGGAAGAGTCAACCAGGATATTTTACTTGATTTATTCAACAAAGAACTAAGAAAGGAGGAGCTGGATATCCTTATTCTGGAAAAGGAACTGATATACCAGCAGATTTGCCTTGAAAAAGGAATGCAATTAGCAACTGGCGCCGCAGGTCTTCTGGATTTTCTAAAAGAAAAGAAAATACCGTTTGCTATAGCAACTGCTTCTGGTATAGAAAATGTCGATTTCTATTTCAAACATCTCAATCTC
>JAHEEB010000857.1 GCA_024640925.1 Bacteroidota bacterium
TTGTGTTTAATTAGAAATAAAGTTACATCTTATTACTTCTCATACGAACATAAAACCAAAAAAGTTGACATTTTTTAAAGTTCCTTTGATAAATGTACTAATTTTTTTGACAGAAACCAATTTTCAGAATATGTATATTTGATGCGATTTTTAATTATTTATTTATGATAAACACATTATTAGAACATCGTTCAATTCGAAAATACAAGGAGAAACAGATAGCTTCGGAGATTCTGGATAAAATTCTTGAAGCTGGAACCAGGGCATCAACAACTGGTAATATGCAGGTGTATAGCATTGTAGCTACATCCGATATTGAAGTAAAGAGTAAATTATGGGAAGCCCACTTTAAACAGGATATGGTTAAACAAGCTCCGATAATACTCACATTTTGTGCGGATTTTAACCGATTTAATAAGTGGTGTATTCAGCGTAAAGCTATTCCGGGCTATGATAATTTTCTTTCATTTACTACAGCAGTAATTGATGCTATTCTTGTTGCTCAGAATGTTGCACTGGCAGCCGAATCATTTGGTCTGGGAATATGTTATCTTGGCACTACTACGTACATGGCGCAAAAAATTATTGATATTCTTGAAATCCCCAAATTTGTTGTTCCTATAACATCAATTGTCGTTGGATATCCTGATGAAAATCCATCTCTGACTGATAGGTTGCCAGTTTCAGGGATTGTTCATTATGAAAAATATAAAGATTATACCGAATCAGATATCGACTCAATTTATAAAGAAAAGGAATCGGGTGAATTTACTAAAGAATTGATTGCCATAAACAAGAAGGAAACACTGGCACAAATCTTTACGGATAACCGATACAAAAAATCAGACAATGTTTTATTTTCTCTGTCTTTTCTCGAAGTTATTAAAAAACAAGGGTTTATGAATAATCAATGAGTTTATTCAAATTAACAATGCCAGTGTTCAAAAATATGGGTTTGAACACTGGCATACTTTATTGTAATTATTTTACATCAAAATTAAGCTCAAGTTTATCTGCAATCTCTTTCAAATCATTTGCAATAGCTGGAATTATTTGAATTCCTTCCTTCCTTATTTTAATCTCTTTTTCTCTCTCTGGTTCGCCAGGAATAATAACTTGTTTTCTACCTGGTGCAGGTTTTGCCGATTTAAATGTCTCTATCCATTCGTCCATTTTTGCTTTGAAAACACTTGATGGTTGGAAAGAATCAATTCTCATAGCACCAAAGAAATGACCGGTACCTTGTCCTACTTTTTTATCAAGGACGGGCAAATAGGCTACAGAGGGAGGAACAAAAGGACCGAAATTTGCTCCTGAAAATACAGCCGAAAAAATATCAACAATAGAGCTCAGGCAAAATCCCTTATGGCTTCCATGTTCATAATCGCCACCCAGAGTAAGCATTGAACCTCCTCTTTTTAAAACAGTTGGATCATCTGTTGCATTCCCATCTTTATCCTGAACAAATCCTAAAAGTGTTTTTTCTCCTTTTTTCTCTGCAACAGCTAGTTTTCCTCGAGCAATAGGTGTAGTTGCAAAATCGGCAACAAATGGAGGATATTTACCTGCCGGGATTGCAACAGCAATAGGATTGGTTCCTAACAATGGTGAAATAGAAAAAGTAGGGGCCACCAAAGGGTTCGCATTCGTCATTGTTATTCCAATCATATCTCGTTCCAATGCCATCATTGCATAATAGCCAGCTATTCCAAAATGATTTGAACCACATGTAGATACCCAACCTGTTCCACATTTTTCTGCCTTTTCAATTGCTATTTCCATGGAACGTGTGGCAGCAATCATTCCTATAGCACCATCACCATCAACTACCGCTGTGCTTGGAGTTTCGTGAACAATTCGAATGTTTGGGTTAATATTTATTCTTTTTGCTTCCCAAAGCTGATAATAATCTTTAATTCGAATCATTCCATGAGATGCTAATCCCCGAAGTTCTGCTGCCATAAATACTTTGGCCGTTTTCTCTGCATCGGCCATACTGCATCCCATCTTTATAAATACCTCAGTCGTGAAATTAAATAAGTATTCGTATGTGTACATAATCTGTTTTTTTGCCAAAAATATAAAATAGCATAATAGGAAATCTGTTTTTTAAATAAGAATTAAACACATCAGGTTTCTTGTTTATTAAAAAATACTATTTTTGAAAAGTCTTCGTTTCTCATAAAATACCTTATTAAATTGACAAGAAAAAATTCTTTACTGGTTGTAACAATTCTTATTTGTTCAGTTTCGTTTTGCCAAAGAGTGGTGGTCAAGAACGATCCTACACATGATGATAAACCTATTCATTTTGGTTTTTCCCTGGGGCTTAATTTTATGGATTATCGGGTTTCTCAATCTAAATTTGCTTTGGATAGTAATTATTATGTTGGTATTAGGGAAATAAAACCAGGCATTAATATTCAGGCAATATCTAATTTAAGATTGGGTGAATTTTTCGATCTTAGATGTCTTCCAGGAATTTCTTTTGGTGAGCGTCAGTTATATTTTCTTGATGAATCAGGAAATTATATGTATGATGGCAAGCCATACCTTATTGAGTCATCATTTCTAGAATTGCCATTTTCACTCAAGTACAAAGCTAAAAGAAAGAATAACTTCCGGCCTTATATGTTGGCTGGAGTAAACTTCAGGTACGATTTGGCTATAAAGGGCAGATATGATTATAAAGATCAGTTAATTATGTTAAAGCATTTTGATACCTATACTGAGTTTGGAGGAGGATGTGATTTTTATATGACATATTTTAAACTTGGTATAGAATTAAAATATAGCCTTGGAATGACGGATATTTTTAAAACTACAGATGATACAGGTCAGCCTTTTATTGATCATCCACAATATTCAAATATGATTGA
>JAHEEB010000163.1 GCA_024640925.1 Bacteroidota bacterium
AAGGTTGCCGATCAAATACCAGATGCATTATTAGACGAGTTCTTACGTCAGGATCCTGACTCAAAAGTTGCTTGCGAAACACTTGTTACTACAGGTTTAGTAGTTTTAAGTGGCGAAGTAAAGACCCAGGCTTATGTTGACGTTCAAAGAGTAGCTCGCGATGTAATAAAACAAATCGGCTATACAAACCCCGATTATCGTTTCGAAGGTGATGGATGCGGTGTAATATCCGCTATTCACGAACAATCGGCCGATATTAACCGAGGTGTTGAACGTGCCAGCGAAGAAGATCAGGGAGCTGGTGACCAGGGTATGATGTTTGGATATGCCTGTAAGGAAACCGATAATTACATGCCTCTGTCACTTGAATTATCTCACTCCTTATTGCTGGAACTTTCGGTTATCAGACGCGAAGGAAAAGTAATGAAATATTTGCGGCCCGACTCAAAATCGCAGGTTACCATTGAATACGATGACAACAATAATCCATACAGGATTCATACTATAGTTGTTTCTACACAACACGACGAATTTGACAAGGATGAACCTATGCTTAAAAAAATCAAAGATGATGTATTGAACATATTAATCCCTCGTGTTAAAGCGAAATTACCTGCAAGAGTTCAAACACTGTTTAAAAATGATTTTGTTTTGCATGTAAATCCTACAGGTAAATTTGTAATTGGTGGGCCACACGGTGACACAGGACTAACCGGCCGTAAAATCATTGTTGATACTTACGGTGGTAAAGGAGCTCATGGTGGTGGTGCTTTCTCCGGAAAAGATTCTTCAAAAGTTGATCGCTCAGCTGCTTATGCAGCTCGCCATATAGCTAAAAACATGGTAGCAGCAGGCATTGCCGATGAAGTGCTTGTTCAGGTTGCTTATGCTATTGGCATTGCTAAACCTGTGGGTGTTTTTGTGAATACTTATAACACTTCCAAAGTAAAACTCAACGATGGTGATATAGCTAAAAAAATTGAAGCAATTTTTGATCTTAGACCAAGTGCTATTGTTAAGAGATTTAACCTTAAGAAACCTATTTTCAGTGCTACTGCTGCATATGGTCATATGGGCCGTGTTCCAGAAATTCGGAACATTGTAACACATGACAATGGTAAAGCAATAAAAGAAGATGTTCAGTTTTTTGGTTGGGAAAAATTAGATTATGTAGATAAGCTGAAAAAAGAATTTGGTTTATAATATTGAATTTTTATATTTCATAGCCAGGAATATTCTTCCTGGTTTTTTTTATTTACAAATATTTTTAGCTCATTCAACAAATCCATATCTTTATAAAACTGAAAAAATAAAATTATGATATTTGAACAACTTAAAAAGAAAGAAACCTCACTTTCTCTTATCGGATTAGGTTATGTGGGATTACCTATAGCATTAGAGTTCTCGAAAAAATTTAAAGTTATAGGATTCGATATCAATCCTAAACGGGTTGCTCTTATGCAAAACAAAATAGACCCGAGTAAAGAATTGGACTCATCAGCATTTGACAATGCCGACATTTTGTTCACTTCAAACCCTGAAGATCTGAGAAAGGCTTCGTTTCACATTGTTGCTGTGCCTACCCCAATCGACATAAACAACATGCCAGATCTGACCCCTTTGAGAAAAGCTTCAGAAACAGTGGGTAAAATTGTGAAAAAAGGTGATTATATAGTATTTGAATCTACTGTCTATCCCGGAGCTACTGAAGAAGTTTGCATTCCAATCATTGAAAAACTTTCTGGTCTTTTTTTTAACAAGGACTTTAAGGTTGGTTATTCACCAGAACGTATTAATCCGGGTGATGCTGTTCATTCATTAACCAATGTTGTTAAAGTTGTTTCTGGATGTGATGCTGAATCTCTTGAAAATATTGCTCTTACATATCAATCAATAATAAAAGCAGGGGTTCACAAAGCCTCGTCAATTAAAGTAGCTGAAGCTGCAAAAGTAATTGAGAATACCCAGCGTGATTTGAATATTGCGCTTATGAATGAACTTTCTATAATTTTTAACAAGATTGGGATTAATACATTTGAAGTTTTAGAAGCTGCAGGAACGAAATGGAATTTCCTAAAATTCTTTCCTGGCCTTGTAGGAGGACATTGTATTGGAGTTGATCCATATTATCTCACATTTAAAGCTTTTCAGTTAGGACATTATGCCCAGGTCATAACAGCTGGTCGTTCTGTTAACGATGGTATGAGCAAATTTATTGTAACCGAACTGATTAAGGAAATGATAAAGGCTGGAAAAAACATACCCCAGTCAAAAATATTAGTCATGGGAATGACCTTTAAGGAAGATGTTTCCGATGTTAGGAATTCTAAAGTTTCTGATTTGGTTAAAGAATTAAAGACTTATGGGCCAAAGGTTGAGGTTGTAGACCCACATGCCGATGCCCACGAAGTAAAGGAAGAATATGGCATTGACCTTGCCTCTGAAATGTCTGGCGACTATGATGCTATAATTCTGGCTGTTGCTCATAAAAAGTATATAACTCTGGAAGAGAAAGATTTTAAGAAGTTATTAAAAGATCCTGGGTTTATATTTGATGTGAAAGGATTATATAGAAATAAGATTAAAAATATCCGATACTTAAGTTTATAAGGAAATGAAGAATTTTGCTTTGATTGGCGTTGGTGGATTTATTGCAGTCAGGCATTTAAAAGCGATTAAAGAAACTGGAAATAAATTACTGGCTTCTCTTGATCCTTGTGATAGTGTCGGTATTATAGACAGTTATTTCCCCGATAGTCATTTCTTTGTTGAATATGAAAGATTTGACAGACATATCGATAAATTGCGGAGAAACGGAACAAAAACTGACTACGTAAGTATTTGTTCTCCAAACTATTTGCATGATTCACACATTCGGTTTGCTCTTCGTGCCGGAGCAAATGCCATCTGCGAAAAACCACTTGTGTTAAATCCCTGGAATGTCGATCCGCTTGGAGAAATAGAGAAAGAGTCAGGAAAAAAAATATATAATATACTTCAACTTCGACTTCACCCAACTATTATTGAATTGAAGAATAAAATTGAGCAGGGACCAAAAGATAAAATCTATGATATAGAACTTACATATATTACCAGTCGTGGGAAATGGTATTATATATCATGGAAAGGAGATATTCATAAATCAGGTGGAATTGCGACCAATATCGGAGTTCATTTTTTCGATATGTTGTCATGGATTTTTGGCCCTGTAAAACAAAATATAGTTCATTTGATGGAACCTGATAAGGCTTCAGGATACCTTGATCTTGAAAAGGCTCGCGTAAAGTGGTATCTCAGTCTTGATTATAACGATGTCCCTGAAGAAATCAGGAATAAGGGACAGCGTACTTACCGCTCCATTACTATAAACAATGAGGAAATTGAATTCAGTGAAGGATTTACAGATTTGCACACTTCAAGCTATAAACACATTCTGGATGGAAAAGGTTTTGGAATAAACGATTCGAAAGCAGCTATAGATATTGTTTATCATATCAGAAATAATACCCCAATCGGGCTTAAAGGAGAATATCATCCGATGTGTAAAAAACTCTGATAAATCAGATATCTTATTCTTTCTCCCAGGTTGTACCCTCTTTGGTATCATTCAAACGTACGTTGAGGTTGTTTAACCGATCACGAATTAAATCGGATGTCTGAAAATCTTTCTTTTGTCTGGCTTGTAACCTTAAATCAATAATAATATTCATTAATTCCGATTCAAGATTACCTTTATTTTCGACATTACTTTCTGATATTAGCCCAAGGATATCAATCATTACCGAATTAAAGAATTTGCCCAGTTCAAGCAAATCAGGTTTGGTAATAGTTTCCTTGCCATCGTTTATCAGATTGATTATACGAGCAGCTTCAAACAATTGGGCTATAGCAATGGGTGTATTTAAATCATCATTTAAAGCTCCAAACGTTTCATTAATAATTTCAGATAAATTAAAAGTACTAGCTGGTGATGTTTTAAGTTTGCCAATTAGTTCACCCGCACTTAACAACCTCTTCAACCCTTTTTCCGCAGCTTGCAATGCTTCGTTAGAAAAATCGACGGTACTGCGGTACTGTGCCTGAAGAATAAAGAATCTGATAGTCATTGGACAGTAGGCACGCTCCAGCAAATGATGATTTCCCTCGAAAAACTCAGATAGGTTGATAAAATTATTGAGCGATTTTCCCATCTTTTGCCCATTAATGGTAATCATATTATTATGCATCCATGTTTTAACATGATCAACACCATTAGCAGCAATGGATTGAGCAATTTCACACTCATGATGTGGAAAAAGTAAATCCATTCCACCCCCGTGGATATCAAAAGTTTCTCCCAGATATTTTGTTCCCATTGCAGAACACTCTAAGTGCCATCCGGGAAAACCTTCGCTCCATTCCGATGGCCAGTGCATTATATGAACCGGATCGGCTTTCTTCCAAAGTGCAAAATCAAACGGATTACGTTTTTCATCCTGTCCCGCAAGTTCGCGGGTGTTGGCCATCATTTCTTCGGTGTTACGGCCACTTAGTTTGCCATACTGATATTTTTCGTTGTATTTGTTTACATCAAAGTAAACAGAACCATTTGATTCATATGCGAACCCTCTTTTAAGGATTTTTCGAATCATTTGTTGCTGTTCAATAATATGACCCGATGCATGAGGTTCGATACTAGGTGGAAGTATATTTAGTTTCAGCATATTCTCGTGGTAACTGTTAACATAACGTTGAACCAGTTCCATAGGTTCCAATTGTTCCAGGCGGGCCTTTTTTACTACCTTATCTTCTCCCGAATCGGCATCATTTTCAAGATGGCCCACATCGGTAATGTTTCTTACATACCGAACCTTGTACCCAAGGTATTTTAAATATCTGAAAAGCACATCAAAAGTTATAGCAGGCCGTGCATGGCCTAAATGTGCTTCACCGTAAACTGTAGGGCCGCAAACGTACAACCCCACATATGGAGAATTAATTGGTATAAAATTTTCCTTTTTCCTACTTAACGAATTATAAATAAACAGTTTGTGATCCATGTTTTAGTGTAATTTCTAAGCTTTTGCCAAAGGTAACAATAATTTTCTGAGTAGAAAGAATGCCTGATATCTGCACTTAAGAGTTTCTTTTCACCATCTTTCGTATGCTGAGTGGAAAAATCATTGGAACGTTTTTCTTGTATTCCAGATATTCCTCTCCAAAATCTCTCAACAACCTGTTTTCTTCAGAATTCGCCAGATAAAGAATTGCAACAAAAAGAAAAGCAACTAAAACAAAAAGACATAAAACAGAACCTAAAAAAATGCTCCATGAAATATATAATGAGAAAGCCCCGAAAACCATTGGGTTTCTGCAATAGCGGTATGGCCCAGTTACTACAAGTTTTTTTGTAGGTGGGCTAACAGCTATACCAAATCCTTCGGTGGGGCCTCCCATTCCAACTTTTAAAAGAAATATGTTTGACCAGATTGCAAATAAAGCACCTATACAAAAAATGGGTATAGCCAGGATATAGCGTATTTGCCTGTATTTTTCAATTATACAGGGGCATATCAATTTATCAAGGTTTGATAACTCGTATAATGCAAAAGGTACGAGAACAAAAAACAAGGAAAATCCCAAGATGTAGCCAAATATGTGCCTTACATATTCCTTCATATATTATCTATTTTTTAATAAATTGCTTAGTAATAGTTTGATTACCATTTGTGACCTGAATTATATATACTCCTTCAGATAAATTACCTACTTGCAATTCCTGTCCGTTTTCTTCTATTTGGGTTTGCAGAACTAAACTGCCAAGTTGGTTAAAGATTGATACAAGCCCTGTTGTTCCTTTTAAATGAATTGTATTATTGGCAGGGTTTGGATAAACAGAAAAATCGATAGAATGATTGTCCATTAAAGAATTTGGGTTTTCTTCTTCCTCTTCCTCGGTGGCATAAAAGAATACAGCCATACCATCTGATTCCCAATCAGTCTGGCCATCTTGTTTGTCCCAATAAAGCTCTTTTACAAGCTTATTAGCCGTGTCGAACCTGTTTTCGAAAAGATAATTAAAATTCCAGTCATTTTCCCAGTCAGCACTGTATTCAAAGGTACAATTACCGTTTAAATCGTATAATAATGAATCCTGGGAGAAATATCCATTCCAATTTTCGATAAGAGTGATTATCTGGTTATTTTGGTTATAAGAATACGTATACATCATATCTTCAAAAACATCAAATGTATCGCCTTCATTTATATAATACATTTTTAAATGCAACGAGTCTTTTTCTCCCTCAAAAAATGTAACTGTAGTTTTGTGATTAAAAACCCACATGTTATTTATTGTATCCCTCGAATATGTAACCGATAAGGTATCTACCCCTTCGTTATTGTAATAATGAGAGGTTTTATACTCCAATATCCAGTCGTTGTGATAATCACTCCAACGAGATGTTACTACACATGTATCACCAGTGGCGTACATATAAAGATATTCCGGACCATTTGGAAGCCCTCCCCTTATTCCACCATAAAATGGTTGGTATTTCATTTTCACAAGTGAACCACTATGTGAGTAAACCGCTTTTTGATAGGTATCCCATTTATTGCTATCAGTATCCCATTCTTTGTCAATTTCGGAGTATTGCTTATCTTCAAAGATAAACTCCTGCTTCATTGAAGGAGATCTCATAAGAGTATCCTCATAAGTTATAACAGAATCAACAAGTATTTCAACGGGCACGAATGCACTCTTATCGTTATTTCGGAAAACTTGTTTGTTAGCTAATCTCATCATCTCTAAAGCTTGTTCTTTATTTTGAGAGTAAGCGCACACTGCAATGGTTGCTAGAAAAACAATTAATACTTTCTTCATTAAAATTTAAAATTTAAATAAAAGGTTAATATGGTTTAAAATACTTCGCAAGTTATTAAAGTAACTTCGGATGTAACATAATTTTTATGAACGAATTTTCTTTTCTGCCATAAATTATTGATAATTACTATATAAACCTTGAAGAATACTTTATCGTAAAACAAATATATTTGCCTTATAAACAACTTTATTAAAATGAATAAAAAATACTCATTGTTAGTATCAATATTGGTTTTTTATGTGGTTAGATTACATGCTGTTACTATAACCGGTAATCTAGGCACACACGATCCATCGCGCATTATTTGTGATAGTGGCAGATATTGGTTTTTTTCCACTGGTATCGGAATTCCATCTACCTATTCATATGACCTTATCAGTTGGAAATACAATAGCAAACCCATTTTCCCTTCAGGAACATGGCCATCATGGATTACAACTGCTGTGCCAGGTTTTGCAGGCAATTTCTGGGCTCCTGATTTAATTTATATGAATAATGCCTACTACCTTTATTATTCCTGTTCTACTTTTGGCTCATCGCGTTCGGCTATTGGTGTTGTCCGATCTCCTTCTTTAAATAATCCGGAATGGACTGATCTGGGAATGGTAGTTTCTTCAAATGGAGCATCTACTGCAATAAATGCAATTGATCCAGGTATTTTTAAGGATGATGACGGTAAAGTTTATATGGTATATGGTTCCTGGTTTGGAGGCATTGGCCTGGTTGAAATAGATAGTACTACCGGAAAGGCAACAACCAGTACAACTCATCTTTACGGAGGAAGCCATCAATCAATTGAAGCTGCTAACCTCATAAAAGAAGGTGCTTATTACTATCTGGTAGTAAATCGTGGAAATTGTTGTAATGGTGTTAATAGCACATATTATATCACCACAGGACGCTCTGCAAGTGTTCAGG
>JAHEEB010000858.1 GCA_024640925.1 Bacteroidota bacterium
ATATTATTGGCAAAACAGATTTTGAGCTTGCCCCGGAACAAGATGCTGCCAAACAATATTTTGAAGATGAGCAGCGGATTATTCGCACCGGGCAACCTATGATAAATAAAGAAGAAATTGGGTGGGATGAACAGGGTCGAGAAAAGGTAATGTCTACAACCAAAGTGCCTTTCCGCGATGCCGATGGTAAAATTATCGGACTAGTTGGGATTGGCCGCGATATAACAAAGCAAAAAAATACCGAGACAAAACTAATTGAACAAGCCGATAGCCTGAAGGAAGTTAATATCCTTCTGGAAGAACGTCAGGAAAAAATTCAAATTCAAGCTGAAGAGCTGAATAAACAAGCCGATGCTCTTAAGAAATCAAATAAGCAGCTTGAAGAACTGAATGCCACTAAAAACAAGTTTTTCTCCATTATTGCTCACGATTTAAAGAATCCTTTCCAGGCAATTTTTGGTTTCTCTGAATTGCTCATGCGTAATTTTGAAGATTTCGAAGAAAAACAGCGTGTTGAGCTTCTTCTTATGATTAAGACTTCATCAGAAAGTGCTTATAACCTTCTTGAAAACTTACTTCAATGGGCACGCACGCAAACGGATAGAATCAAGTACAATCCTTCCACTATTTATCTTCACGATCTTATAGAGCAGAATGTAACTCTTAGTATTGCAAATGCCGAAAAGAAAGGAATTACCATTAAAACAAATCTGAAATGCGATGGCAATGCCTGGGCTGATTTCAATATGATTAATCTCGTTATACGTAATCTTTTAAGCAATGCCATTAAGTTTACTAATATAAATGGTTCAGTAACTGTTTCCTGTCATGAAAAATCGGAAAAAGAATGTGTCGTTTCCATTTCTGATACTGGCATTGGAATTTCTCAGGATAATATTAAAAAGCTATTTAGGATTGATGAATATTTTTCTACTTCAGGAACTTCAGGAGAAAGTGGTACAGGTTTAGGACTTATTATCTGTAAAGAATTCGTAGAAAAGAATCATGGAAAACTATACATTGAAAGTAAACTGGATATCGGTACCACCTTTTCGTTTACTTTACCAAGGAAAAGCAAGTGAAATCGAGCGTGAATAAAGCACTCAGATAAAACTTCAGATAAAACTTCTCATTTCTGACCAGGATTTTATTCATCGATTTGTTAGGTAATTTCTACTGAATAAAAAAACCGGAGCTAACTAACTCCGGCAACAAAAATCACACTTTCTATATCGTGTTTTATTTTTGAATATTATTTCACCATTTTGGATATTCCCCAGTTCACATTAATCTTTTTTCCAGGTAAAAGGCTGATTAAGCCAACTTTATTATTTAAGGAATTTGGAATGCATGTCATTGGTTCAATGGCTATGGTTTTACGAGTAGGTGGTGTATAAATCTGAAGATAATTAAATTTATCTTTTCCAGTTTCTTGCCAGATAGAAACACCTCCCTGTAAAGCCGGATCGTAAATAGTAATGAGTGCTGTACCTTCTTTTTCATTTAATCCGAAACATGTGTCATAGGTAGTATCTTTGACCTGTTTTTGCGAGTTAAACAATTTGTAATCAATCGATTTACCCGAAGGTATTAGCCTGTCATTCACTTCATAAGTCTTTTCCGAAGGGAAAGAGAAAAGCAGCTCATCGACTTTCGATTGAAGTTGGAAATAAGGATGCCAACCATCTGCAACAGGTATAGTTTTATTATCACTATTTGCAAAAGTAGTAGAAACAGTCAACCCTTTGTTTTCTTCAAAAATAAAATCTACATCCAGTTCAAACCGGAATGGATATCCCTGGAAATTACCCTTAGAAGAATATCTGAGTTTAGCAGAAGCTGCAACATCAGAGTTTTTGGTTTCAATTACTTCAAAAGGCTTGTCGAAAATGAGTCCGTGAATGGCATTGTTTTCTTGCGGAAAATTAACAAATAACTGGTATTTGTTGCCTTCAAATTCATATTTTCCACTGTCGATCCTATTTGGAAAAGGGAAAAGATTACTTCCTTTAAAGCTGGTAGCCAAGTCTTTTTTTAGTTCACTTTCACTCTGGTAGTAATCTAGGACAGGAATAAGCTTATTACCGATTAAAAGCTCCATAGAATAAAGCATACCGCCCGTTTCGGGCAGTATACCAACATATTCTTTAGTTTTCGAATCGTATAATTTTAGCAGTTGTTGATTTCCAAACTTTTCGTTAAGGATTTGAAATCTTTTTTTATCTGCTGTATTTTCCATAATTATAAATATAGATTAATAATACTTTCGAATAATTCTTGTTTACCACTTATTACTTTTGGTTCGCCAGTTTTTTCAGCATAAGCCCTGAGTTCAGCCAATCCCATTTTGCCATCTTCAAAAGCTTTACCTTCACCACTGTCGAATGAAGCATAGCGTTCTTTACGAAGTTTAAGATAATCACTTTTTTCCAGAATATCATTAGCAACTAATAAAGCTCTTGCAAAAGCATCCATGCCAGTAATATGAGCAATAAACAAATCTTCGTTGTCAGTAGAGTTTCTTCTGCGTTTCGCATCGAAATTAACTCCACCGGTAGTAAAACCACCAGCAGGAAGAATAACTAATAATGCTTCAACAAGTTCCTGGATATTGATAGGGAATTGGTCAGTATCCCATCCGTTCTGATAATCGCCCCTGTTGGCATCAATAGAGCCTAACATACCAGCATCTGCGGCGGCTTGCAATTCATGTTGGAAAGTATGTTGAGCTAGGGTAGCGTGGTTAACCTCTATGTTAAGCTTAAAATCTTTTTCAAGACCATAATGCCTGAGGAATCCAATCACAGTTTCAGAATCAAAATCGTACTGGTGTTTTGTTGGTTCCGTAGGTTTTGGTTCGATAAGGAAAGTG
>JAHEEB010000859.1 GCA_024640925.1 Bacteroidota bacterium
AGGCTCCAATTGATTTAATTGTATTTGGTAGTATTAGCGTGCCTGTAAAACCGCTACAATCTTCAAAAGTACTGGAATAAATTGATGTAATTGAACTTGGAATTGTTATGCCACCAGTAAAACCACTACAACCTTTAAATGCACTACTACCAATAAAATAAACAGAATCAGGTATTGATAGGGAACCATTAAAACCAGAACAGCTATAAAAGGCATAATTATTTATATCTTTCAAGGAAGAAGGCAGAATCAACCCGGTAAAACCTATACAATCTCGAAAAGCACCCTCACCAATAGAGGTAACTGAATTTGGTATGGTTAGAGTGCCAGAAAGCCCGTTGCATCCATAGAAAGCATAGTTTCCTATAATTTCAATTGAACCCAAGATAGATAAACTGCCTGTTAAAGCACTACAATTATGAAATGCATAATATCCTATGTATTTTACAGATTCAGGTATTGTTAAATTACCTGTAATTCCTGAACAATTCTCAAAAGCATAGGCACCAATATAGACTACCGAACTAGAAATAGTTAAACTACCATTTAAACCGGAACAACCAGAAAAAGCCATATCACCAATAGTGTCAACAGAATTTGGGAAAATTAAATTGCCTGTTAAACCGCTACAATTCTTAAATGATCCAAACCTTATTGTTCTAACAGCATCGGGTATTGTAAGTGCACATGTTAAGCCTGTGCAACCGGAAAAAGCAAAAATATCAATAGTAACGAGAGTGGACGGCAATTTAATAGTGGTTAACGTTGTTTTGTTTAAAAATGCTGAATTTGGCATTGTATTTCCTTCAATATTAACTGTTCCTAAATCCAAAACAGATAATGCATTCATATACACACGGATATAATCAATGTCTGTCCTGTTAATATTACCAGTAATGGTAAGGTTTGTTACTGAACTTGGACTTCCACCAGCTTCTGCCAAAGCAGAACTAAAACCACCAGCGGAAGTTACATTAACAGTAATGGTTTCCTGGCCAGCAACAACTGTGACGAGTATTACACTAAATAAAGAGAGGATTAGTTTTTTCATAGGTAAATTATTAATTATTTATAGTTCTGGTTGAGAACCTCTATGATTTAAACTTTAATCATTCTTGAGAATATATTAAATATGGGGTTTTGTTAATTAACGAATAGGGTTTATAGGTTTTTTTAAAAATATATTTATTTTATAATAATAGCAATAATTACATATAAAAATGTTAAACAATTAGTAAAAAAAAGAGAATGTCCCCCAAAGTGTGTAAATTAAACTAAAGCCCATACACTTTAAAGTTCTTTACTTTTAAGTGGTTTGATACAGTCCTGATGGCGAAATACCCCATATTGTATAGTTCAGGATCGGAGTATGAAAAGAGAACCTCACCGTTAAACAGGTATTTAATTATATTTTCCTGCTGTACAATTTCAATATGGTTCCATTGGTTCGGAACTATAAGGTGGCTGGAGTCCGTGTATTCCTTTATAATATCCGGACGTTGTCTTTTTTCCACGAAAGCCTGATAATCGCCGTCATACATACGAAAGCGTGTGGTTGTGTTGTTATTTCCACCATAACCCACATAGTAAGTCTTCAAGCTGTAATATCTTCCGAATATACCACTACGCCAATTGGAACGGGCAAAAATACTGTCGGGATATTCCGGATCGGTTGCCATCCAGAAGCAATTCAAATCGCTCACCCTATCATATTTGCCATTATTTTGAACAACATAAGTATCGAAACTGATTTTTATATTGCCTACCAACTTTTGATTAAACCATAACGTCAGTCCTTTGGGTGCAATAATTTCAAGGGTATTGGAATCAATATTTAACATGGTGGAATCAGACTCTGATTCTACTATCCACGAAGTTAAACCCTTGTCGAAATTATCGCAAAACAGTGTTTCCTGGCATTCTGCATTAAATGTAAAACAAAGGAAACATGGTATTATAATCAAAGCTTTTATAAACATTTTACCAATTAGTTTTTCAAACTGATAATCTTTGATGGCAAATTTATGAATCATATCGTTATTTTCCAGCAGCCTGCATAATCCTTTCTCCATATACACTACCCCAGGTTGTAATTACAAAGGAGGTAATCAATATAATCAGTCCAATAATCAACACGATATAAGTGCTGCGTTTAACCGATTTCCATTCTTTCATTGCTACACCAACAATATAGCTGAAGAAAATAAGCATCGACATGTGAATAACCCAGCTCACAAACTGGAATTTGCCCATTCTTACATGGCCCAAACCATAAAAGAAAAATTGTCCGGCCCATAGAATACCTGCTAACATAGACCATAAGCTGTTTTTGAATCGCTGGCCGAAGGGAATTCCCGATTTTGAAGTAAATTCCTTTAATGTTTTATCACGGAACCCTGCAATGATAAACCAGATAAGGTTTACAACAAGGCACCCCGATGTGGAAACTATCTGTTTGGCATTACCTTGGAAATGTTCAGCTCCATTTGCAGCAGCCATATCAGCTATGGGCTGTCCGTATTCCAGTGATACGTTGAATACGCCGGAAAGTACACCTCCCACAATAGCGAGTAGCAATCCAGTAAGCATATTAAACTTTATAGTTGTATTCTGAATCTCACTGTAGTCTTTTTCTTTTTTGAAACCAGCAAGGCCACAGATTGCAACACCTATAATGGAGATAATCATTCCACATAGTACAATGTTTCCTCCTGGTCTGTTAAAATGTTCAATTAATCCACCAAATACAAATAATGGAATAATTGTTCCCAGTACAGCCGATATGCCAATCGATATGGTGTATGTTAATGAATAGCCGATATGCTTTATTGCCAACCCAAACGACATTCCGCCAAATCCATAAACTGCTCCT
>JAHEEB010000860.1 GCA_024640925.1 Bacteroidota bacterium
GAGGATCTACCCAGTAAACATTGAAAAAAATCATTAATATGGAGCCAGCTATAACAGCTATGGAAGAAATGGCATCGCCCATCAAATGAAGATAAGCGGCTTTGATATTAATATTCTTTGTGGAATCTTTTCGTAAAAGAAATACTGCTGCAAGGTTTGCCAATAAACCAACTACAGCAACAACAAACATGATTGTGCCCTTTACAGGTAAAGGATTGTTAAACCTTAGCCATGCTTCGCGAAAAAGAAAAACAGTAATTACTATGAGTGCTACGGCATTAAAGAGAGCAGCTAAAATCTCCACCCGCTTGTAACCAAATGTTTTTTGCTCGTTGGCAGAGATTTTGCCCATACGATTGGCAATATAAGCAAGTATAATTGCAATAGTGTCGCCCAGATTATGGACTGCATCGGACAAAAGAGCAAGACTATTGGAAACAAAACCTCCGACTATTTCAGCAATGGTGATAATCACATTCATCACGATTGCAAGCAACAGGTTCCTTTCGCTTAACTCACTATGCGCATTTCCATGACCATGACCCGATTCATGGTGATGTCCATGTGAATGATGTTTTGAAGATATATTATTTTCTTTATTTCCCATCAATTTGAATTTAAAGATATTTTGTCAAATTTAGGGTATTGTTGGAAACATAAGCTTTTTAAGAAAGTTCATTCAGAAATTATTTCTTTTTTGGGTTCGATTCCGAAACGACGGGCTTTATAGGTTTGATTTCTGATTTTCTGAAAATCAGGAATACTCCAAGTGCTATGAAAGGGAGACTTAAAATCTGACCCATGTTTAGAAACATACCATGTTCAAAAGATACCTGATCGTCTTTTACAAATTCAATAAAGAACCTGGCAGCAAATAATAAGATAAAGAAATATCCAGTAAGACGGCCAAGAATTAATTTAGGATAATTACGTTTGTAGAACCAAAGCAGGAAAAAGAATATGGCCAGATAGCACAGAGCCTCGTATAATTGGGCCGGATGTTTTGGTACAACCTCTCCTGCAGCAGCATCGAAACTATCCCACGACCTCATGAATTTTACACCCCAGGGCAAATCAGTAGGTGTACCTGTAATTTCCGAATTGAAAAAATTGCCAAGACGTATAAATGCACCACCCAATGCGCCAACAATTGCCATCCGGTCTACAATCCACAAGTATGGTATTTTAAATTTTCGGGCATATAAAAATAAGGCAAATAATATACCAATTACACCGCCATGGCTGGCTAACCCTTGATAACCGGTAAACCTGAAGTCTTTTCCAATGGTACCTTCAAATGGAAGAAAGATCTTTAACGGATGTGCAAGATATTCCTGTGGTTCATAAAACAAACAATGCCCGAGCCTGGCGCCAAGTATGGTTGCAATTATAACATATATCACAAGTTTGTCAAGCAATTCGTTTGGAATACCTTCGCGCTTGAATAATTTGGCTAAAACATAATAACCGAAAATAAATCCTATTCCAAATAGTAAACTATAGTATCGAATCTCAAAACTGTTAAAATCAAGTATTTGTGGTTTAAGGTTCCAAACAATGTAATTAAGTATCATGTTTCAAATTTTTTCAGTGTGAAGATACATTAAAAAGATTTTGAGTAAACTATTTAGGATTTTTTATAATAAATTTATATCGATATGAATGATAACAGTTTGAAAAGTTGAGTGTTATATTCAAAAGAGGAAAGTAAAATAAATAATTAAAAATGGAGAAGAACCAGATAATTAAACAATACCAATGCATATATTGTCGTATTTCTCCTTAAGTTGATTTATTTTTGTGTGTTTATTTAAAAACTAATCTATTTGTCTTTGAAAAATATACTTTCACTTCTTGGTGCCTGCTGTATGATATGTATGGTTTTAGCCTGTGCCAAAATAGGTTCCCCTCCTGGTGGGGAAAAAGATGTTACACCTCCCAAAGTAAAAAGCTCTAAACCGGCCAATTATTCTGTAAATTACTCGCAAAATAAGGTTCAAATTACTTTCGACGAATTTATCGTCTTAAAAGAACCATTTAAAGAGTTTATTATATCTCCTCCTCTTGAGAAAAAGCCCTTTCCACTTGTAAGGGGTAAATCTGTTGTTGTTGAACTTCCATCATCAAAGCTCGATTCATTAACCTATACGCTCGATTTTGGTCAATCCATTGTGGATAATAACGAAAATAATCCTCTTCCAAATTATCAGTTTGTTCTCTCGAAAACGAACTATATCGACTCGTTTGCTATAAGTGGCCGACTGGTAGACGATTTTACCCTACAACCCGATAAAGAAGCATTTCTTGTATGTCTTTATTCAAATCTTGCCGATACTTCTCCCATAAAATCAATTCCTTCATACCTGGCAAGGACAAACCCAACAGGTGATTTTGCAATTAATCACATTGCTCCGGGTACTTATAAAGTTTTTGGCTTACAAGATGCTAACAACAATATGAAATATGATCTGCCAACAGAAAAAATAGCTTTTCTGGATGAACCTATCATTATTTCGGCCGATTCTTTTCCGCAAGAAATGGCTGCAATTGATACCCTTCCTGCTGATAGTGTTCCTGTAGACTCTGTCCAAAGTGTCGATTCATTAAAAACAAAGACTGGTTTTTATGTAGAAAGAGATACTGCTTCAAGAAATGATTCGATCCAATTAAAGTTATTTGGATTTTCGTTCAATTTCTATTCATTCACTCCCGAAGAACCCTATAAACAATACTTAGTTGATTATTCAAGGGCATCGGCAGAAAAAATCACTTTTATTTTTAACGAACCCCTCGATAGTCTTGTTGTTCCAAGAGTATTAAATCCGTCATTTTCCGGTAAATGGTTCTATCCGGAGGTTAACAGAACCATGG
>JAHEEB010000164.1 GCA_024640925.1 Bacteroidota bacterium
AAGCCTTTTTCCGCCGTGAAGGGCAGAGTTAATCAGTTCTTAATAATCCGTCAAAGTAGAAGTTCTGTGTTTTATTCATAGTTGAAATTTCATTATGGGTTCAATAATTTTTTTTGAGTAATCTTTCATTTGATGAAAATCATAAAATTCAAAATCGTTTTTTGCCCTTAAAAGTAACTTATCTAACCTGGAAAAATCGTTCGTTAGTTTCATTAACGCTATTGATGTGGCAAAAGGATTCTGAATGACTAATTTTTTCAATATTAGAATATCATTGATCAGAAAATCAATTGCTTTAGGATAATCTTCAACGAATGCAAGAATATAATCGGTATAAAAAAATCTGATGTCATTTGAAAGGTTTTGGGTTTCCCTTTCAATATCAGAGATATCATCGCTAATAAATTGATAATCGTCGAATTTATTAATGATGTTAATACTATTTCCCATAACTACCTGTGTTGCATCTCTGTTTCTGCTTGCCTGCGATTTATTAATTAAATCAATTACAGGGCCTTGCGATAAAACAAAACTTGTATAAACACCAAAACAGCCTTTTGGATAATGCTCTGAGACAAAACTAATCCCTAAATCGAATATCGTTCCATCAGAGAATTGCCATACATAGCCACCTTCAGCCATGCTAAATTTTATTTTAAATTCTTTAGTAAAAGAAAGATAATCTTTCAGGTTATTTTTAAAGAAATCAAAGACTAATTTTCTCTTTTCTTTTGTCTCCATTCAGTTTGGATGTTATATGTCTTACTAAAATCTAACTATTTTTAGCAGTTTATTTAATTCATTCATATTGCTTTATTTTAAAATAAAGGTTGTACCATTAAAATAAAGAGTTGTATTTTTTTGTTTTATATCGGTGAAATTGCCATCCGGGCTCATTATTTTAATTTCGTCATCGGCTCCGGTATTGATTATGGATAGCGTATTATTATCATAATTTACACAGGCTATACATCCGTAGTCATCGTTGCTATAAGAGGTTACATCATCGATATATATTAAAACCGGAGATTGGTTCAAAAATGCCGGATAGTCGACTATCAGATTGTTCTTTTCAATTTGAACTACATATGCAACTGCTTCAAAAGTACGTCCATCGCATTTTTCATTACCAATTAACATGTACAAATCCTTGTCGGATGAAGGGAGTTTAAAAATTTCGTAAAACATGATTTCTAATCCGAATATTTTACCAAGCACACCATAGGAACCATCTTTTTTTCTCCATTGAATTACCGGAATATCAATATCACCTCTTGTTCCTCCGGAGCTGTATGAATATGTATATACAGCTATTAAGCTGTCGATTGAACTTATGCTGGTAAAATTGGTGATGCTATCGGGAAGCTTAATTACCTGCTCTTTTAAAATTTCAATGATTTTTTGTCCTGTGACCAGAGCAATACTGTCAACATTTATATCATTTGCATAATCTTTATAAGACATGGTATCCAGGCTATACAACGATTCAGATAATTCAGTTAAATCATTTTTTTGTGCAAGCAGATTAAAATGAATAAAACTTATTAAAAAGATTAAGAGTGAATGTTTCATTGTTTTCAGTATCAGCATGTACCAAACAGCTCATAAAAAGCTGATTGCGTTTTACCATAAACTATAATATACTTTCCTTCGGGCTTTTTCTTTTTCCCAAAGCCACAAAGTATTAAACCAAGCTGTTTGAATTTACAAAATCCCTTGATATCGCTGAAATCGGGATACTCTTTTTGTAATATATCAAGAATTCCTTTTGTATTCATCAAATCTATATCATTAAAATACAACGAACTGCCTTTATAAAAGGTAATATTGCTCAAATGCTTTTTATCTTCATAAGTATAACAAAATTCGATATTTGCTCTTTTTTCCTGAATTTCTTCCATAATATCATCATCTTCCATTTCATCCGGGGGTCCTAATTTTGTGGAGACTTCTTTACGGCTCATTCCAAAATTTATCAGACCTAAACCTTTAAATGGTTCTAATACAAATTTCTTTTCCATAGTCTAAAATATTTAAACACATTAATATGCTCCATAACCCTCAAAGAAACTTATGCGGGTTTTTCCATAAACGATGATATATTTTCCTTCGGGGATTTTTTTTCTACCAAAGCCACATAATAATACACCAAGCCTGGAAAAATTAAAGTGGCCTTTTATATCTTCAAAATCAGGAAATTCTTTTTGTAATAGCTCCAGAGCTCCACTTGTATTCATCAAATCAATATTTTTAAAAATCAAGGAACTTCCCTTAAAGAAGGTCAAATCGCTTAAATGGTTATTGTCTCTGTGTTTATAACAGAATTCAATATTTGCTCTTTTCTCAAGAATTTCTCTCATGACATCATCATTCTTTTGAAAATCAGGCTTTCCCAAAATATAATTGACTTCTGGCTGAGACATTCCGAAATTTACCAGACGAACACCTTTGAAAGGTTCTAATATAAATTTACTTTCCATGATTTCTAATCTTTATTTCTTAATTAAGTGCCAATCAGTAACTCATAATAAGTAACTTCTCCTTTTATTTCCTTTTGAATTAATCCTTCGAAAAAAGCATCTGTATTCCCTAAAAAATCAATCAATCCGTTATTTAACTGGAATAATATTTCTCCCATAGTAATATAACTTTTACCATTCGAATGAATAGTTATGGTTATTTCATCATCTTCATCTTTCCAAAAAGCACCATATCGAACCATCATTCCTTCAGAATTAACAACAACTTCTTCTGGTTCCCATTTATTCTGTTCTGAGAGATCGTTATTATACCTGGTAACCTCTGTAATAAACTCATCATAGTTAGTGTATTTCTTAGTAAAGGACCAATACACTTTTTTCATTACTATCGTTTCCGCTTTTTCATATTCTAATGCAACAGCAATAAAATCTTCAGAAATCATCAGCTTTTCGAATATTTTTTCATTTTTCAGTTTCAGAAGAACCCTGTTAATTGATTGTACAAATTCCATTTCACTAAACATAACCATCAGATTATACGAATTTGCAGCCTGATATTTCCAATTTCCGGTACAATACCTCAATCGCTCAATTTCTTTTGGGCACTTATATTTTTCGGGATTTTCTTTCTGGTATTTTTTTACCTGTTTTTCGTAATTACTGACAGAGTCTAGGCTTAAAAGCAGGCTTCCATACTCGTATCGATATTCAAAACAAAAACTATTAAATACTACTTTTCGGTGTTTCTGGTAAAAATCGAGTAAATTCTGATGTGTTACAAAAAACACATATTCTTCAAATTCGGTTTGTGTTGTAAAATAAGAAGTCGGATTTACTTTATATTTAACTTTCTCAATATTTGCTCCATATTGAAATAATATCAAAACTATATTCCAATACCTGTTTTCGACAGCAATTTCAATTAATGATTTACCGAACAGTTTCCTTTTATTTGGCGATTGTCCTTTTTGTAACAATGTTTTCAGGGTTTCGGCATCACCACTTTGAACAGCTGAAAATGTATCACTCATTTTTTCTATAATTAATTACAAGCAGAAAATCCTATTAACCAAATTCAAGTTTATTTTTTATTTTTTCAATACCCACTCTTGCTTTTGGGTAAAACCACGCTTGTTTTTGCTCCAAACCATGTGTGTTTTTTACTAAAACCACACCAGGTTTTGGGTAAAACCATGCGTGCCTGGTTTGCTGTTTGGTTAAAAATGGTTTACTCCACTTTCTTAAAACCTTTAGCATGCTGTTACGAATGCGGAGGACAAACAAGCAGTGAAAGCTGCTATACCTTTCTCCGATTGTAAACTTCACCCATATATTTTTCAATGTATGGTTTTACATCACCTAATGTTGCAATACCTTCAAATACAACTTCCCTTCGTGAAAAAAAACCTCTTAATCTACTTAATAATTTCCCATTTCTGCAGAATAAGCTTAATGTATTGTCAACTTTAGCCTCGCCATCAAGTTCTACTGCAAATTCCATTAATTTTTGAGTACAATATTTTGTACTTAAAATTATTTCTTCTTTCGGCTTCCGATTTGTCCTGACCTGACAGGTTAAGTTGTGTGCAACAATGGTTTCTGCATTTATTTCGGAAAGAGGCAAAAATGGGTGTCCGGGTTGAAGTGGTTTTCCGAATAGGGTTGCATCATCTTTTTCAAACCAAAACCCCCTGGAAATAACCTCGATAAATTCATTGTAAAAACTAAAAACATAATGCTTATAATCGGTCAACATTTCATTTCCATTTCTGGAATATTCATAATTATTCTTATATCTCTCTATTTCATATTTATAACGTTCTTTAAGCCAAACGGAATTTTCAACTTTTGAAATCCAGTTATAAGGCGTGCCTATTTTCCAATCAAGCTGAAAAGGTAAAATTTCGCCACTTGAAACCTTAATAGAATCAATGTCCTCAAAAGTAATTCTTCCATATTGTGAATCGTTAGTAACAAAACAAATCGCTATCATTGTATCGCTGTAATAAACTTCAGGACCTAAAAAGCGATCTGCTTTTACCGGTACAAAAAAACCTTTCGCTATTTGTAAATGTTTTTCTTTACTTAATTTCAAATCTTCCATATGTTGGTATTTCAGATTATTATAATAACAAATCATGTAAAATCGACTTTACAAAATCGATACTCATTTCATATTTTATCTTCTATAAACTTCCATAAAACTGAAGGTTTTATCACCTCAGCAACAGGTACAATTCCGTAATTGAGATAAGGTTGCCACATTGCATTGAAGTATACTTCAGGATTAGAAAGAATATCAGTCCATTTTTTATTCTTGAATACAGTTAACTCATAATGGTCGGAGTCCCAGGTACCAAAGAGTTTAATATCTGGTACCCAAACAAAAATACCCATTGAGTTAAAGTCACCGCCTATATCTTCAACAAGATCAAGAACTTTTAGAATATATCTTCCCCTTCGTTTTGAATTCGGATCGTTGTGCTCTGTTGAAGGATAAAGACTAATATTTATGCAACGGATATCGGTAATAGTGCACAGCGTTGCAAAGGAGATTTCGGCTTTTCCTGAAAACTTGAATTTGAGGTGTTTTTCCTTGCTCAAATAATCAATGTATTCTTGTGGCAGGTCCAATTCCTTGAATAGATTAAGCTGGGCATCACGATTTGTTGCAAGACGTTCCTTAACCAGGGCTATAATCTTCTTGTTACCTCCATCGCGGGCATGAGAATATACCGAATCGCCATCCTTGGCAGAGAACGCAGGATTGGCACCAGCTTCAAGAAGTTGCAGAAAAGCTGGTAAGTTATTTTTTAATGCTGCCCACATCAGCGCAGTGTGCCCATTGCTATCAGGAGCATCGGGAGTAACACCATTTGATAGAAGAAAATGCAGCATTTCTGGCTTATCCCAGTATACTGCCTGGAAAAGTGCCCCACCACCATGCTTTTTTAAGTCTATACCACGTTTAATAAGAGTTTCTGCTACTTCTTTGTTTTCCCAAAATACTGCCTCGCTTAGCGCTGAATCGCCAGTGTTTTGATGAGAAACATTGATATCTGCACCATACTCGAGCAATAACTCAATAATTTCGCTTTTTCCAACGTCGCTTGATGCAGCAATAACCGGATAATAATTACCATCTTTGTCTCCTATATTCGGATCAGCCCCAGCTTCAAGAAGACTGCGTATCTGTGCAACATTGCCATTAAAACAGGCTTGAACCAGCAATGTACGGCCATTTTTGTCGAGCAGATTTGAATCTTTACTCATATTCATTAATTACTATTTAATAAACACATTTCCTGGTTTGAATAGAATAGTTCAACCAAATGCTTCATCTTCAGTAATCATACCGTTGATAAAACTGGCCAAAGATGGAGCCACATAATCCATCCAGCCATCGGGATCTTCGAAATTATCGAGGTTGCATAAATAAATTTTACCGTTTTTTGTGTTGTAGCAATATGGAAATCCACCTCCATCAAAAGCAAAAGGAATAAAGTGTTTTTTGAAAAATTTCTTTTCTTTTACATTGAAAACATAATCCTCCTCAAGCAGAGAATCATCTTTCGAGAGCTTGTACCTCATAGGCATAAATAATTGAACTTCAGCTTCGATAAAATCGTCATCCGTTTCCATTACAAAAACATTTTTCTCACCCTCAACTATGCCGCCATTGAATTTCTCATACAATTTTCTCAAATCGTCAGGTAATTTCTGGTCAATTATTTTCTCAACATATGCAAAATCTTCTTCAGAAAGTTTTTTGCCGCAATTTTCAAATTTGAATTTAATGACTTGTTCGGTTTTCTTACTTTTTTTTTCTGACTCTTCTTTAATTCCTGAAGCAGACTGTTCAGCATATCCTTTCTTCAACTTTTCATTTAGCAACTTTTCAGCTTCTTTGATGCATCTTTCTTTGCTTTCAAATTCCTTTGTTTGTGTTTGTCCAGTAGTACCAATTTTCCCAAAAGTTACAGTGAATGTATGGTCCATAACTTCTATTTTCCAAAACTTGCTGGATTTGTCATCTTTAAATTCAAGATATTTATTCATAAATAGTCCTCTTTTTTTAATTCAACATAGTTAACTTTTAACCAGAACACCCTTATTCTCTTTAAAAATCTTATCCAGATACGAGAGAACACTTTTCAGTTTTTTGTGTTTCCTGGAAATGGTTATGGTGAATGATTGAGGAAGATCAAGGGCTTTAGCAGTATTAGCTTCGAGGCCAAAAATGAACGAATCATCAGTAATTTCAAGCCTTGTAATACCTCCATAATATGAGTGGCTTTGGTCTTTAAATTCGATATAAACCTGGTCCATGCCCTGTTCCTTGTCCTGTTCATCGAAAGTAAGTGCTTTTTGCAGCATGAGATAGTTGATTGTATCATACTCATCGTCGGCAAAACCTACAAGATAGAATTTATCTTCGTCTTCACCTTCTGTCCCTCCATAGAGGCACTCAGCGTGAAAAAGAATCTCCTTTTTGTTTTTGTTTTCCAAAATTAATCCCTCCATGCCGAAAGTCCTTTCTCTGTTTGTAAATAAAGTATTCCATTATGTATAGCCGGGGTACTCTTTCCATCAAGACTATAGGTGCCGGCAAATCCGACATCGCTTATATAAGGTTCATAATAATCGGTGATGAATTTCATCGCCCCTGTTTTCACTTCAAAAGCATACAGACTTGTTATACAAGTGCAATTTTTCTTTTTACCATCCTCACAGCCCATAAAATAGGCAATACCACCGGCAATTACCGGGGCCGATGAATTAGTATGATATTCGCTCTCCGATGAATAGGTCCAGAGTACAGTTCCTTTTTCAACATCTATACCATATAAAAGCCAATGTGCCATACCATAACGATTTTCTTCGTTCTGCGCCTTTACTACTACTATTCCATCTGCTGATGCCAGGGGAAGAATTATTATTTTTTTGAGTGGAGTCTGCCATATTAATTTGCCTGTTGTGGCATCAACAGCGCAAAGATTTCTGCCAGGACCTGCAAAGATTACCTTATCTCCTAAAACTACAGGGCAAGTTGAATTATGAGAATCCTCATCATTTTCGGCTGCCATAGTCTGCCAAATCAATTCTTTACCGCTAATTGCGTCAATTGCATATATTGTTTCACCAGCCCTGAATATGAGAAAACTGTTATAAAGAGCTGCTGAACTTACTTCTCCTTTTGTAGCATAGCGCCATTTTTTCCTTCCTGTTATAATGTCAATGGCATTCATAAAGCCTTCGCTTCCTATA
>JAHEEB010000861.1 GCA_024640925.1 Bacteroidota bacterium
TGCTTGTGAAGTATCGAAAAGATTCCTGAATTCAGAATATATTATGTCTCTATCTAAATTTTTACAATATTCTTTAATTAAAAGTTCAGTTATATATAAATCATCATTTAATACTAATGGACCTTCGATGATAATAGATCTTGATGTAAGAAATTTAAATAATTTACTAAATGAATACATCGAGACAGAGACAATTAAACCTAATATCTCATTATTATTAACAGCAAACAGCACATGAGCAGAATAACATTTTAAATTTAAATGCGCTTGAAAATATTCTGGTGTTTGAAATATATTTCCATTGGGGTGTTTTAGTACAAATTTTTTCCATTCGTCTATATTAATACTTTCAATATTAGAAAAATGGAATTCTCTCATATGTAATTATAATTATTGTTCATTAATTATACAAAAAGTATATTTTATGAATTAATAAAATACAACCGTTTACCATTTGGTTCGATTTTAAATTTATTAACATATATTATCTCTATACAGCAATCATCACCAGTATGTTTTTTAAAGGAATTTAAAATATCATTTTCATCTTTAGAGGTATAGCATATGTTTTTTTCAATTTCAATAACTATTTTCAAGTCATTTATTTGTTTTATTCTAAAAGCGTTAATATTAAAGTGCTTTAGAAGAATTGCAAAACCAACACCCGTTAAAATTTTTCCGTTTTTTAAATGAATAATATTTGACTCCCTACCAAATATTTTTGTGAATATTTGCCCGTTATAATTTGATTTAAAATCATCTCCAGGCATTGAAACTTCATCTCCTATTTCATATCGAATAAAGGGAAACGAATAATTAAGTAAATCAGTACAAAGTAATGTCCCTTTATTTTCTGAATATTCATCACCTAATTCAGCAAAAGAGTTATATCCAATATTATAATAACCACTGCAAATCTCAAATGCATTGATACCTCCATCCCTGGCACCATATCCATCCATTACAAAACATCCAAATGCTTTTTCCATCTCTAATCTGTAACTATCTAATAATATTTCTGAAGTTGGGAAGCATCCTTTGATGTGAAGTTTAATATTATGATTATTAACATATTTAGCTATTAAAAAAAGAGAAGCAGCATATCCATATAGATATTTTACTTTTTTCTTTTTTAAAATATTAACATATTCAGATATTTTCACATCAGATAAATTCATTCCGTTTAATGGAATGCCATTTCTTAAAGCAAAGTAGAGAACATGTTTAAGAGACTTCTTTTTTGTTGGAAAAAGCGATGAACTTCCTAATGCAGCATATCTATCTCCATATAGATAATTAGTTGTTTGCCAGGCAAATATTTTTGCAGCTGTGGTATAACTCCATGATTTATTATCAAGTAAAAATGAAAGTGTTTTACCAGTTGAACCTCCCGTTTTAGCTTTCTTATGTTTAATTTTATTAATGTTTCTAGGGATAATTTTATCATAATTATTAATAAGAGTTTGTTTATTAATTGGGGGAATTTTTTTTAAATCATTGACAGTTTTTATATCTGAATGCGATATGCTTAAACGATTGAATAGCTCATGATAATAATCACTATTGTAATAAAAATGTTTAATTAATTCTTGAACTTTTTGGTTTTGCCAATCTCTTACTTTTTCAATTGGCCAATTATTCATTTTCTTTATCTGCTTAAAATAGAAAAAAATGCTTGTTCCTAAAATTTTATCAAGTATTGGAATTATTAAATAAAGCAATAAAAAATTTTTTATTCTTCTCATGTCAATTTAGATATAGTTGAATGATTTTCGCATTTATAGACATTGCATCTAGGCCAATTTCTAAAATTCTCTGTAGTCCGTTTGTTCGATTATTAAAATCAAGAGCTTTTTTTAAGCAATCAGTAGCTTCTTGTTCATTGAATGAATTTATAACAAAGCAACCAGAAGTATTTCCGATTATATAAACAACATCACCGACATTGGTTGTTACAATAGGACATCCAGCAGCCATAGCCTCTTTTATTACATTTGGAGATCCTTCGGAGAAAGAGGTCAACATTAGAACATCTGCGGCAATTAGGTGTTTTATTACCACTTCTGGTGTTTTATTATAAACAGAAAGCAAAACAACCTTATCATCATTTAACAATTCTACTGCTTTTTTGCATAAGTCATAGTTTTTTTCTGGTCTCGTCGGATCGGATACAAAAATTATGTATTTCCTTTCCTTAGAAAACAATAATTCCGAACGCACTGAATTTCTATCAGGTAAATTTGCATAAGCTCCGGTAGATATCCCATTTGGTATTACCATAGCTCTTTTAATATTAATTTGATTAAACATTTTTTCAGATTTAACTATAACAGCTTTCCAGAAAAAACGGGCAAAAAAATGAATTAGGTAATATTTTAAAGTACCCTTATAAAACGATCCCATCAACGATACTATTACTTTTTTATTAAAAGGAGATGACAGGGAAGCAAACATTCCACAAAAAGAATAGTGAGCATGCAGAACAGTATAGTTACCGGTTTTAATTTTTTTTCGTAACGAGAGGTAATGCTTCAGATATCCGGTTATCCCTTTACCTTTTATAGGAAAATAATCAACTTCTATACCTGAATTTTGAAGAGACATACCTTGGTTAGTAACAATCGGAGAAATCCCCTGCTTTTTGTTCCCGCTACATATAAATAGAACTTTTATGGTATTCATAAAGTGAAATACTATAGTTCATAAAATTGGCGAATATTTAAATCAAACCTCTTCCAGCAAGTTTAAACCAATTCCAACTAATAATTACCACAGCTATAAATAGTAAATAATAATTGTAATTTTTGAGATTATTTCTATTAAGTTGAGAAATGCCATATGAAGTTAAAATAATATGAAAAG
>JAHEEB010000862.1 GCA_024640925.1 Bacteroidota bacterium
CAGAACAATGCAGCCCGACATGGCAACGACAAACTGAAAACTATCGGTGAATGATATACCCCAGAATCCTGACAATGTACTATATATAGCCACAAAGATCATTATGCATGCGGTTAATAAAAGATGTGCCGAAAATACTAGACCTAAGATATTGATCGACTCATGACCAAAGAATAAAAATTCAGGAAATAAAACTTTTAGTATTTTAACCAGGGCCAGGTTGACCCATGCTATAACAATGACATTCATAAAAACACCTATGTAAACAGCCCTGAATCCTCTCAGAAAGCTTGCAACCTTCCCTGAATAGCGAATAGTGACAAATTCTGCATCAGTAAGAATGTTGGCTCTTCGCCATAAACGAGCAAAGAAGAAAACCGTAAGCATTCCACCAAGCAACATATTCCACCAAAGCCAGTTTCCGGCAATTCCTTTTTGTGCCACAAGTTCAGTAACAGCAAGCGGAGTGTCGGCAGCAAAGGTAGTTGCAACCATACTGGTTCCAGCAATATACCATGGCAGGTTTCTTCCACCAAGAAAATAGTCACCAGTGTTCTTCGCTTTGTTCCGGTGCATCAGGTATATACCTATACCTATACTTACAAGAAAATAAGACAGGATTATTGTCCAGTCAAGAATTGAAATTGTCATATGCCCGCAGTGTTATGTTAGTTTTGTCTAAAAATAGAAAAATTAGAAGTAAGAAAAAACAATTAAGCTTGACCGAGTATTAACAAAATTAGGTTGGATATTTGCAAAATGAATCAAATTCGGTTAATTGGCAATGTTTAGCTTCTCTTTGTACTGGTTCGAAATCAATTCAAAATTTGGGATTGGCAAACTACTAATCATCGCAATTCAATTACTTCGAGGTCTTTCATGTTTGATCCATCGACGGTAAGGCGAACCAGAGTTGCTACCTTATGAAAGCCATTATTGCCGGCAGCACCGGGATTAATGAAAAGCAAATCATGTTCTTTATCGAATTGAACTTTTAGAATGTGAGAATGTCCACCAATTAAAAGTTTCGGGGGATCTAACTTGAGGATATCGCGAATGCTTATATCATATCTGTTTGGATACCCTGTAATATGTTTTATAAGTATATCTACTTCTTCACAAACAAAGCGCTGAATCTGCGGATAGGTAACACGCATTATATGGTTATCGATATTGCCGTAAACAGCTTTTAATGGTCTGAATGCCGCTAATGAATCGGCTGTTTCGATGGTGCCAATATCACCAGCATGCCATATCTCGTGACACTCTTCGAAGTATTTGAAGATATCCTGATTTATAAACCCGTGTGTATCGGAAAGAATGCCAATGCGTTTCAAAAGGATTTAGTTTTAATTGGACTAAGATAGTTATTTTTGATTAGGCAAATCGTGCTCAAATCCCAAATTGCACAATGTAATTGAAGTCAACTTGTTAACTTGGGGTAATCCGCTCTGATAAATTAAGAAATTCATACTTGGTTTTGTTGAAATTATTCATTTGTTGAATGTTTAATTGAAAGATCCAGTCTGGAAATTGAATTCTGTGAAAAGGAGTAATCGTGATTTGCAAGTGATAAAAAATATCTGTCCTTAAGTAAATTATTAATAAGTAATTCCGATATAACTTTATGTCCTTCATGGTTAAAATGACCTGACTCATTAGTTGCCGCCCAATATTCTAAATTATGTCCGTTTTCTTCTTCTTTTTTAATTCCTTCACTGAGATCGATTGTTTTTATTCCTGCATCGTTGATGTATTTTTTAATATTGTCTTGTATTCGATCCCAATATACAATTACATTTCTTTTGTCTTTAGATAAAATATCAATTATTCCTTTTGCTTCATCCGTAAAATCTATTGGAAAAGGTTGTTTCATAACAACAGGCTTGTTAAATACAGAGTAAAACTTATCAAAAATAATAGATGGAGCATTGTCTATTTGCTTGTAACAATTAAAACCTAACCTACCAATAGCGCTTTCCATAACAGGTTTTAGCATATTATAATCTTTAAACCGGTTACTGTTTTTAAATTCATTATTAATCTTAAGAGAATCATTTTCAATTACACAGTATGGCATTGCATCATCACGATCTTCCTTAAAATCGATATTATGAACAAATATCAGATTAATATCCGGATTAAATTGAGAAGTATAATTTACTTGATAGCAATACATATCGTAAAAATCGAAAATGCCTTTTCCAAAATTCAAAACCTGAACCGAATCTGTAAGAACTTCATTTAATTTATTTTCGATTAAAGTCCTAAAATGATACCGATCAAATACGTGTAACCCTTCAACATAAGAATCGCCATTCAAAATAATCCTTATTGCTTTACCTGGTTTTTCTTTTGGGTATGATGGCCCTACATATCCGTATGAATTTATCTTTCCAATATAAAAACCTTCTGAATAATAAATTATTTTCATGCTCGGTTTATTCGTCTTACCCAGATTGGGTGTAAGAATTGTCCAGTTTGATTTTGAAACTTCTCCTACAACCAAAAAAACCTCAATAAGAAACAAGGAAAGCAACAACCCTATATGAAAAAACAGTATATTTTTTAATATTTTCATATTATATAAAATTAAAACTGGAAATAAATAAAAGGCATAGGTTTAGCCTGGTACATATAAATAAGTACAACAAACATTAAAGCCGAAAGTACTCCATACCTTAAAGACTCTGATTTAATATTTAAAAGGAAAGTATGACTTTTTGTATAATACTCCAGAATATCCCAAAGAGTTACAAATATCAAATAAGAGAAGCTAATTTGAATCATACGGTAAGCAACTTCACTACTTTCCCAATGAATTATTTTATTTATGAAATAAAGAGAATCATTTAATGAT